>JABFST010000103.1 GCA_013140465.1 Methylococcaceae bacterium | reverse complement strand
TTGTTATGGGATATATGACTTAGGCCGGTTATTCCAGCATATCTGGCTTGATGTCGAAGGTAGGCGGTTATTTGGCCATGCCTAACACTATATGTAGTGGTCACCCCACGAAATCGGGAAGAGCCAACATCATTATCGGTAACAATTGGTCAAATAAGCTTGATGGCGGTGCAGGCAACGATATTATTTATGGCGGTGAGGGTGGTGATTTGATATTCGGTGGTATCGGCAACGATATGATATATGGTCAAGTAGGCAGCGACATTTTAACGGGTGGCGCAGGTAATGATATATTTGTATTTGCTTGGGGCGACGGGCAAGACACCATCAAAGGTTTTGGTGACAAGGTAGGCAATCAAGACAGTATTGATTTATCAGGTTTTACAATTTCTTCTAAAGATATTTCGATTGAGAGTAGTGGTGGAAATACTATTATTGGTATTGAAGGCGTTAATAATCTCGATTTTCAACTCACATTGATCGGTGTTAAAGCTAGCACCTTAGATGCGGGTGATTTTATTTTTTAGCAAATGTCCCTGATTTTCAGGATTGTAAGCCTGTAGGTATCGCCACAATCTGGGTATATTTTCTATCGAAACTCGACATGGTATTAGTCTCGGTTGATAGCAGCCTGAATTTTTTCGAGGAGATAACAATGTTTGAAGTTAGCGAGAACGCGCTTATGATGTCGATTCAAGCGATAGACCAAATCGCCGCACAATGCAGTGCCAAGCGGGATGCAGTGTCTGGGTCGCAACAGGCAGATTACGACGAGATAATTGAAGCTTACGAGATCGCGGCAATGGAACTGAGGGAGGTTTACGAAAAAGCGCGTGCAGAAGATGCCGACTTGCCGCCTTATGCTAGCCTAGTGCGTTAAACCTGTAAGGCGGAATGGTTGTAGCCTTTATAAAGACCGTAGGGTGCAATGCTTTCACAGTCCCGTAAACCTAAGCTGAAAAATCCCGCATATCATGTGGTCGGCTTACGGTTATTGATGAGTCCGTCTTGCCGACTACAAAAGTACACGGGATGTTTTAGCGTGCTGAGTGCTTGTGGGTTGCTAAAGCATCTAAGTTAAACCACAAAAACCGATGTGCTTGCACGGTGAATGCTTGGGGTGTGCCGAGTGCCAGCAGTTGTTGGTGCAAGGCCGTTGTTTGTTGGCTTGGGTTAGGGTAGAGCAGAAAATAGCGCGGGATATGTTCCTGGTTGGGTAAAGCCGCAACGGAACTTACGCCGCCTTTTATTTCCCGTTGCGCATAATACAGCACTGGGCGCGGTAGGTTCAGGTTGCTGGCAATCAATGCGTCAGGGTAGGAGCGGTGTTTGATTTGCTCCGCCAAAGCGGGCATAAAAGAGGCCAGTTCTAAGGTGTGTTCAGGCAACACCCGCACTTGTTGGTTGTGGAAGGCCATTAACCTTGGTGCCGCCCCCACCAACACCAACACCACGACAAAGCCCCATGCCCTTCTGGCAGAATAATGGCCTAAGGCTTTGGATGCCAGCCCCGCCCCCACCAGTGTTTGTAATTCTAAAGCCGCCAACCAAGACAGCGGCACGGCAAGATAATAAATCCACAATTCCAGAAAAAACACGTTGCGGTAAAACAAAACGCAATTGGCTATGCCTATAAACAGAGTGGTGGCGATTAAAAAGCGTGGCAATTCCGCCAGTTTTTTGATGTGCCACAGTCCCAATAATGAACACAACAATATCGGGTAGGCGAACATCTTGTCCATGTTCTCGGACAGCCGCAGAAAATATTGCTTAGGGGTAAAGTCCAGCACCGCTTCGACATAGGTTTTTGCCAATGCCGAGTCGGGGCTAATCAAGCCCGCATAAGCCATACCTTGGTGGAGCAAGTCGGTAAGGCTGTTGGCGACTACTAAGCTGGCCTGATATTCAAACCAGCCAAACACCAATACAGGCAACAGTAAAAAGGCACTAGATACCAGCCATTGCCAGCGGTGCTTGGGTGTATAAAACGCATAGTGTATGGCGAATGCGAGGCTTAAAAAATAAGCGGGCCAATCGCTCAACAACGCCGCCAGCAAAAATACCCCGAGTGCAAGGGCATGGGCAAGCGTGCGTTTGGACAGCAGCTCTATATAGCTAGCGATGGCTAGCAGCATCAGGCACAGGGTAACGGCTTCAAAACCTACTTTTCGGCCATAAAACAAAATCCCTGGATAACTGGCAAAAATAAACAAGGCCAATAAGGCCAAGCCTTTGCCAAAGCCGCGCACACTAAGACGGTAGAACACTATCAGACTGACCAGTGTGGCGGCACAAGGCACGAGGCGGGCGGCGGCTTCGTGTTCGCCAAAAACGGCGAAGCTGGCTGCGATTAGCAAAGGCAGTAAGGGTGGGTGGTGTTGGTAATAATGCAAGTCCGTTAATTGGCTAACGGGAGCCATGTTGGTAGCTTGCCCAAAGTGGATGTTGAAGATGCCATACTGGAGATAGTTATGCGCAATGGCGCTAAACAGCGCGCCATCACCACCATCGGTGCCATTCCAAGGCTGCCCTAAATGGCGGCACAATATGACTGCCGCTAGCCCTATGAGGCTGCCCGCGACTGACCACGCGGGCAGTTGCCGTCCGCGCAGTGCCAGCGTTGGAAAAATGCCTAAAACCAAGCTTAAATGTCTGGGTTTGGGCATGGTTGCGACCGTGTCGGGGCTTGCGAACACAAAGTGCTTTCTTAGAAAATAAGTGCAAATAAAACTGACTAGCACGGAACAGGTTTTTGCCCAAAACAAACCGCTAAGGGCATAGTGGTTGTTGATAAAAATAATCAGGGTCGTAATGCCGGTGCCAACCAGGCTGGTCGCCATAAACGCCGCGAATTCGCCGTGGCGTTTGCCATGCAGCCAACCGGGGGCAAACACAAAGCGGCGCGATAAGCCATAATGCAGCATTGCCCCTACCATATAGCTGACCGCCGCCGACAGGCTAGGGTCGTAATGGGCTAAGCGCACCATCCCCAGCAAGGTGGAGTAGTCGAGCACCAAGGCCAAAACGCTGACTGCAACATAACTCAAAAACACCCTCAAGTCCTCGTCGTGGGTATGCTGTGGAGGCTGTTCAAGGCTTGTTTGCGGTCGTCACTGGTTTCTTCATGATATTCCGCGTCTTCATTCACGTCCCAAATGTTAAAGCGGGCATGACCTGCCAGTATGTTTTCGACCGTGAGCATCGCGGTCATCATCGCGTGGTCTTGGTTGTTGTATTTGTGCATCCCGTTGCGGCCCACGAAATGCAGGGTAGGAAAACGCTGTTGAAATTCTAGGCGTATGGTTTCGACGATGCTTTTGTAGTCGGCATCGTAAACCGGATAGGCTTTCATTTGCCGGATGACTTTGGCGCCGATGACTTGTTCGCGCTGCGCCAAGTGCAGGGTGGCCAATTCTGAAACCGCCAGTTCAATCAGGTCGGCATCGGCCGAGTCCCACAGCGCATCATGTTCAAAACAAAAATATTCCAAACCTAAGCACGCCTTATCGGCAGCTGGAACCATTTCTGGCGACCACGAAGAAAAGTTTTGTACGCGCCCGACTTTTACGTTGGGGTCGTGGATATAAATCCAATTGTCGTTAAAGCTTGGGGCGGTGTTAAGCATCACGGCAACGGTAATAAAGTCGCGGTACTTAAGTTTAGCCGCCAAGTCGGCGCACTCAGGGCGTGGTGTACAAGCCGTTACGATGTCGCGCATTGCTGCCGACGAGATTACTTGGCGGGCGACAAAGGTCTGGTGTTCGCCTGTGGGTGTGGTGGCCGACACAGACCATAAGGCGGTGTTGGCATCCCATGATAACGCCACCACTTTCATGCCCATGTGGATAGCCCCGCCTTGGGCGCGGGTTTTTTGTGCGGCGGCATCCCACATCATGCCGGGCCCGCGCCGGGGGTAACGAAAGCTTTCAATCAGGGTTTTAACCACTTTATCGCCCGCTTTGCCAGGCCGCTGCCAGCCTAGCGATTTGCGCAGGGCCGATACCACCGCCGTGACCAGATTTAAGCCTTTAATGCGTTGCGCGGCCCAATCGGCGGAAATGTCATCGCAACTCATGCCCCAGACTTTTTCGGTGTAGGTTTTAAAAAAAATGCTAAACAAGCGTTCGCCAAATTGGTTGGCTACCCAATCATGGAAGGAACGCGGCGGATTGACTGGATACATGCGACGCCATGCGTAAGACAGCACACATCTGGCACTTTCAAATATGCCTAAATTTTTGAGTGCCTCAAAAGCGCGTAGCGGATAACTGTAAAACAAGCCCCGATACAAGATTCTTGAGGTGCGCGGCCTGTCCAGAAAATCATCCGGCAAAATTTCTCGCCACAAGGCTTCGACTTCTTGGCTTTTGGAGAAAAAGCGGTGTCCGCCTATGTCAAACAAATAGCCTTGGTGTTGTTCGGTGCGGCTGATGCCGCCGACATGTTGAGGGTCGGCTTCCAGCACGACCACCGACTTGCTGCTGTTTTTGGTGAGCAAATAGGCGGCAGTCAGGCCCGCAGGGCCGCCACCGATGACCAATACGTCACAAGCTTGTGCATTTGATAGTGTCATGGGGATAGTGTAGGGATAAGCTGGGGCGTTTTAGGAAAAACCGTCTATTAGATTGGCTGGAGTCCCACGTTATTAGGCGATATTGGCGGGGCAGTTATGTCTAAAATAGATTTCAGAAACACTTGGTAAAGACATGATAGCTATGAATAACATAGATTGTACGATGCAAATCAATTTTTTAAGGGCAGGTTGCCGTTTGGAGTCTGGGCTTAAAGGCAACAGAAAGGCTTAGTTGGCATTAAGAGGGGGAGGCCATACCTTATTTATGGGGTCTTTAAGCCTCGCGCATAGGCCAGATGGCTATCTGCCAACCTGGCCTGTGGCGTTCCGCTTAACAACGGGCAAATATTAGGCGACGGTTTCTTTGGGGCCTTGCACGTCGGCAGGGTCGCCTTCGTAGGGGGTGCTATAGCCGCAGTCTTTTTGCGGGCAGACTTTTTCCACGCCGCGCCGCTTGGTTTCTTTTACCGTTAGCAGGGGCCATTGGCAATTGGGGCAGCTTTCTTTAATGGGTGCATTCCAGAGCGCATAATCACATTTAGGGTAGCCCGAGCAGGAATAAAATATTTTGCCGTTGCGTGATTTGCGTTTGAGTATCGTGCCTTTTTTACATTTTGGGCATTCAACCCCGGTGTCGGCGGGTTTTTCTAAAGGTTCGATGTGGCGGCATTTGGGGTAGGCACTACAACCGATAAACTTGCCGTAACGTCCGGTTTTAAACACCAGCGGCGATGCGCAGAGTGGGCATTCGCGGCCTTCTACCGTTTCCGGTTCGTCTGTGGCGCTGGCATCGTCATTTAAGTTACGCGTGTACGAGCATTCTGGGTAATGGGTGCAGCCGATAAAACGCCCATTCCTGCCCAAACGGATGGATAGTGGGTTGCCGCATTCGGGGCATTTTTCGTCTATGGCTTCTTGGGTGACATCTTTGC
Organism: Methylococcaceae bacterium; assembly: GCA_013140465.1. Taxonomy (GTDB): domain Bacteria; phylum Pseudomonadota; class Gammaproteobacteria; order Methylococcales; family Methylomonadaceae; genus Methylobacter_C. The sequence goes on along the minus strand of JABFST010000103.1, from coordinate 272 downwards.
GCTGCACGCTTTCTTCTTTTTCATGGATTAGGCGCGTAAATGGCTGCCAAAAATCGTGCATTAACGGAATCCAATCTTTTTCTCCGCGCGATACCGCATCCAGCTCATCTTCCAAATTGGCGGTAAAGTCGTAATCGACGTATTTGGTAAAGTGTTCGGTTAAGAATTTATTGACGATACGACCGACATCGGTGGGATGGAAGCGTTTGTTGTCCAAGGTGACATATTCGCGTGCCTGTAAGGTGGAAATGATCGACGAATAGGTCGATGGG
>JABFST010000066.1 GCA_013140465.1 Methylococcaceae bacterium | reverse complement strand
AATACAGTACCGAACAAAACGGTGAAGATGTCAGATCTGACGGCATCTGCCCTGCGGCGTTAGGTAGCAAAAACCAACAACCGGTTTCTTACTCGCCACAAACAGGCTTGTTCTACATCTCAGGCAACCACCTGTGTATGAACTACGAACCGTTTGAAGATTCTTATACTGCTGGTCAACCTTATGTAGGCGCAACCCTCGACATGATGCCAGCTGGCGCAGATGTGTTGACAGGTAAACCTGACAATTCAACTAACTTAGGCCAATTTACGGCTTGGGATGCAAAAACAGGCAAAATTGCTTGGTCTAACAGCGAACCGTTCTCAGTTTGGTCAGGCTCATTGGCAACTGCCGGTGGCGTTGTATTCTACGGCACACTGGAAGGTTACTTGAAAGCAGTTGATGCCAAAACAGGTAAAGAATTGTACAAATTCAAAACCCCATCAGGCATCATCGGCAACGTCAACACTTGGAACTATAACGGCACCCAATATATTGGCGTATTGTCAGGTATCGGCGGTTGGGCAGGTATCGGTATCGCAACTGACTTCAATAAAATGCTAGAAGAAGCAGAAGCGAAAGCGGCGGCTGAAAAAGATCCAGTCAAAAAGGCTGAATTGGAAAAAATCGCCCTGAAAATTTCACAAGAAGGCTTAGGCGCAACAGGCGCTTATGCTAGCTTGGGATCTTTCACAAAACAAGGTGGTGCATTTACCGTATTTGCATTGCCTAAAAACTAATTAAGCTACTTTAGTTTAACGAGTAAAAGCCCTGGTTGTTGCAACCAGGGCTTTTTTTTGGCTACTGTTATTGGAAAAAGCACGCCCTTTGTTTAAACCCCAAAAGCCTACCGACAAAAGCACCTACAACCCGATTATGCTGTATTTTCGTGGACTACGCCGTTATATCTGCACCCGCCTTAAGCGCATAAACACACTGTTAGCCGTTTGTGCCTTGGCTTATTGCTTAGTATTAACTACGCCCAGCCATGCCGACGATGACGATCTAAAAACTAACTCCGCAACACTTACATTGACGGCCCACGCCCAACAATTGGCGGGCATCACTACGCTGACGCTGACACCGACTACCCGTCAGGCCGAATTTACGGCTTATGGCAAAGTCGTCAACATACAACCGCTATTAGAGCTGCGTAACCGCTACAAGCTGGCAGTAACCGATAACCGCGCCGCACTAGCCCGTTATCGGCAAGCACAACAAGACATTAACCGCCAGCAAGACCTCTACCGCAGCGGCATTAGCTCAAAACGCAACCTACAGGCACAACAAGCCCAATGGCAAAGCGCACAGGCCCAAGTCGCGTCCGCCGACTTACAAGGCACAGCCATTAAGGACGAGGCCCGCTTGTTGTGGGGCAAAACCTTAACCGATTGGGCTTTTGCGGCACCAGCCCAAGAGCTGGACGCGCTGATTACTGGACAGCGCCATTTATTGCAAATCACCTTGCCCGCCAATAAACAGTTAGATAAGCCTGGCGTACAGATTGTTGCCGATGCTTCAGGCAACCGTAGTCTAGCGCGCCCAGCCCTATGGCTATCAGTGGCAACGCAAACAGACGCCCAAGGGGCAAGCCATTTCTTTCAGAGTGATGATAACCGCCTTATTGCAGGGATGAAGGTGACAGCATGGATACCTGAACAACACCAAGCCCTCACCGGCGTGACTTTGCCAACATCGGCAGTGCTGTGGCTGATGGGCGAGGCTTTTGTGTATATAAAAACCTCAACAGACAGTTTTGCCCGCCTAGCGATAGCCGACTATTTTGCCGTAGCAGACGGCTATTTTGTCAGCACTGGGCTAAAGCCTGGCGACCAAGTGGTTAGCCTGGGCGCCCAAACCTTGTTGTCAGAAGAATTGCGGGGGCAAATTCCCGATTTGGATGACGACGATTAAGCGGGTTTGGTTACTGTCAGCGGGGCCTAAAGAGGCGTATGCAAAAAAAAATGGGCGGATACGCTATAACCCGCATCCGCCCATATCACCTTCGGCAAAGCCATTAGTGCAAGGTTTGGGAAACCTACATTTTTAAGCGCACACCTATCCATCCGCCTCTAGGTGCACCAGGCGAAGCAAAACGGGCATCGTTGTAACTGTCGCCCAGCACTTCCGAAGCATCGCCATACACGCCAAACGAGTTGTAACGCACGTCAAACACGTTATTGACCTTACCGAACAAGGCAAAATTTTCGGTGATTTTGTATTCGGCAGTCGCGTTAAATACCCAATAACCGCTCAACTTATTATGCTGGTTGGCTTCGTCGCCCCTAAAATACTGGTCGCCACTGTAGATGCCATCAAAACCCAGCGACACTTTTTTCCATAAATCCACGCTGAGGGTGGCCTTATACAAATGCTCGGGAATGCCGGGTATGCGTTTGCCGGGCGTCACCACCACTGATTGTTCAGGATCCAGCGGGTCTACGTTATCAAAACCGCTTTGGAAAGTGGCGTTTAAATAGGTGTAATGGGTAGAAAAATGCCAGTCATCAATGCTGCTGAACAATTGTGGATAATTGACGCTAGTGCCCGCCTCAATCCCATAACGGCGGGTAAGGCCGACGTTGCTAAAATAGCCTTGGCTAATCACATTACTGGACACGTCGCGGCGAAAAATAATGTCGTTGCTGTTCATGGTATGAAAAAAGCCCAAATTCCATTTTAAGTCACCTTTACCCAACAGTGCGTCCAAATCCCCACGGAAACCCGTTTCCCAGGTTTTGGCAACCACTTGTTTTAAGGGGGGATCAGCCACAAAAGAATTAGGCAATTTACACGGTGCTGTCGGGTCGGCACAGCTCAGCTCCATCGGCGTAGGCGCACGCGTAGATTCGCTATAGCTGCCATAAACACCTAAGTTGTCCTTAATTTGGTAAGTCAAGCCCGCAGACGGGTTAAAGCGGTCAAAGGTATGGGTGCCGTTGAGGTTCTTGTCAGGATCGTTCATGTACAAATCAGCCATATCAATGCCGACATGGTTAAAACGTCCGGCTATCGTCGCGGTCAGTTTGTCGGTGATAGAAAAGCTGTCGGTGGCAAACACGCCGATGGATTCAGTGCTGGTGTTTAAGCGCACTTTAGATTCGTCCACAAACACGCCGCTACCCGAAGTGCCACGGCTTTCCGTTAAAGCAGCCAGTTCGGTGTTGGACTCAAAATGCACCGTCGCGTAATCATAGCTTGCGCCTACGGTTAAATTGTTTTCATGGTGGAACAAATCTTGGCTAAACACCGATTGCAAAGAACCGCCGCGCGAACGCATATGAGTTTGGCTGGTGTTATTGGTTGCGCCTTCTACCGCATCATCTGCATTGACAGGCAAGCCATTGGTGTCGAAAACCACTTCTTCATCATCACCCGGCTCTTCGCACAACAAACCGCTGTTGGCAGCATCTTCACAATCTTCGTAATCACTGTTGTCGCCGTTAAAGGTCTTGATACGGTTTTGCCTAAAGTACGCATTGCCGCTAACTTCAATCGTGTCTGACACATCGTAACTGCCCGCCAGCTCGGAAAAGAACATACGCGTCGTGGTTTGGTCGGGATGCGTAAACACTGCCTTGCGGTTTTCTTGCAGTAACTGCATAGGCGATGCGCCATTACCTTTCAGGCGGTTGTTATTTGCCGCCAAGGTTAAATCCAAAGAACCTTTTTCACCGCGCCAGCTTAAAGAACCTAAACCCTGTTCGGCAGACGACGACGAAAAATCACGCCAGCCTTTTTCATCAAAATTATGCAAATCTAAAAAATAACCCCAAGTGCCGTTATTCCAACCGCTAGTGATTTCTTCAGAATGCCGGTCCCAAGAGCCGCCATACGCTTCCAATTGATGCCCTGGGGCAGAAAAGCCCGTTTTGGTCTTAACCGAAATCGCACCGCCCAAGGTGTTTAAGCCATAAACCGGATTAGAGCCGGGGTACAAAGCCATCGTATCGATAGCCGCTTCGGAGATTAAATCCCAATTGACCGAATCGCCAAACGGTTCGTTAAACCTAACGCCGTTGACATAAGTGGACAAGCCTTGCGGCAAACCCAAAATAGGCGTAGCGGCAAAGCCACGGTAGTAAATGTCTGGCTGTAATGGGTTGTTTTGCGCTTCGTTAATGCTGACGCTGCCCAAATAACGGTTGATATATTCCGCTAACGACACGCTTTGGGCCTTCTCCAATTGTTTGGCGGTAACGGTTTGGACAACGGCGGGCAGCTTTTCGGCAGCAATGCTGCTGCCGGGTAAAGGCGTGACCCCCACCACATCAATAATGCCCAAATCCAAAGGTTGGTCTTTTTCTGGCGTAGCCGCCACTGCGGACAGGCTGGCAAGCCCCAATACCGTGTAGATTAGCTTATTCATTGTAAACTCTAAGCGTAGTTAAAAATGCCGTCATGATAGCCAAATCGTGGCTTAAAGCCTAATCGTACAAACCGAAAAGGAATTATTCCCGACTAGGGCGGATCTAGTGATTGAATAGAGAGAACGCAAGAAGTAAAGCGACATCAAATCCCATCTCCCTGAGGGAGAGGGCAGATTTATCAGCTTCGGACTTTAAAACCGTGCGCCACCACAAAATACCGCAAATCTTATCCTTAAACGCCAGCAGAGTGGCGGATAATAACAAGCATTCCTAAACCAACCGGGGTTAAAAATGAACAAAACACTCATAACGCTAGCCATGTGGCTATTGCTGGCAGTATGCGGCACAGCGCAAGGCGATTTTGGCGAGCTGTCCAACATCGCCAACAGTTTGGGCTTTAAGCCCGAAGACGAACAAAAGCTCTTGGCGGGTGACATCATCACTGCCAATTTACCCGAAACCACCGACAAAATGTTGGCGCAGTCTTTCGCCATATACGCGCCCATCTACACCTATAAAATCGCGGACTTGGTATTGTCTGAGCGGGTTTTTGAAGGCGATAGCCAAGTTTTGGCCTCAGGCCGGATTGACCCCAAGAATATCGCAAAAAGCCTAGCCAAGGCGCAATTTAACGCCAAAGAAACCAGCGAGTTAGATAGTCTAAAAAAATTTACAGGTGGCGACGATTTCAACCTGTCCAGCGCAGAAGTCGCGCAACTCACCGCTGCTGTCAACGCAGGAAAAACTAAGCCCAAAGCCCTGTCTAAACTGTACCGTGGGTTCTTGGCAGCACGCGTGCAAGCCTATTTAAAGTCGGGCATTAACGGCATAGCACCCTACCAGCGGGGAGATGGCAACACTTCCAGTGCCGCCCATGACTTGACCGCAATGACCAAAGCCACCACGCTACTGGCAACAGGCGCACCCGGCCTGTACCGTAGTTTTTTAGACTACCCCCAACACCAATCCAGCCATTTGGAACATGGTTTTTTTTGGGTGAAACGGAAAGTGCAAGACCGCCCTACCTTTGTTTTGGAACACCGGATTTTGGAACACAGCCCCGAAGGCGGCTTAGTCATCATGCGCCGTGAGTTTTATGTCGGGCACAGCTATAACGCCGCCCAAGCTATATCCGGCGCATACACCATCGCCCACAAAGGCACGCTGATTTTTTCCACCATCCGCAGCTCTAGCGACCAAATTCAAGGCGCAATGGGCGCAGCACGCCACGCGATTGGCAGAAAATTGATGACGGATGAATTGGTGGCGCGGTTTAAGAGTTTGCGCACACACTTTAAATAGAATGTTGTGCTGCTGATGGGGTGGGTTTTGTAGGGGGAAGTTAAGGGTCATTTTCCTAACGCGGGTTTAATGACCTACTAAAGGGAATGTCCATAAATTAGGGTTCTTCCCGATTTCGTGG
>JABFST010000288.1 GCA_013140465.1 Methylococcaceae bacterium | reverse complement strand
GCTACGCACGTCTTTAGACATTATTTCAATCAGCCGCGCCGCCGCGTACAAGGCATCGGCAAAGCCAAACCAGCGTTCATTAAAGAAAATATGCCCGCTCATTTCACCCGCCAAGGCGGCGCCTGTTTCCTTAATTTTGGCACGCATAAAAGCACTGCCTGTTTTCCACATCGTCGGCCTACCACCGTATTTGGTGATTTGCTCCGCCAAATGCCGCGTGCATTTAACGTCATAAATGATTTCCGCACCCGGACGGTTGCCCAGCACTTCTTTGGCAAACAACATCATTAGCCGGTCTGGACTAATAATGTAGCCGTTAGAATCCACCACACCCAAACGGTCGCCATCGCCATCAAAAGCAATGCCTAAATCGGCTTTGTAATGCTTGACTGACGCAATCAGCTCGGCAAGGTTATCGGCCTTGCTGGGATCTGGAGAGTGGTTAGGGAAGCTGCCGTCCACTTCACAAAACAGCTCCACCACTTCACAACCCAAGGCTTGCAACAAATGTGGCCCCAGTTCACCCCCCACACCGTTGCCACAATCCAAGACCACCAGCATAGGGCGGGCAATATGGATGTCGTCGGCGATAGTGCCGATATATTCGTGGGTATAGCCATCATTGTTTTCTACCCTGCCCGCGTCAGCAATCGTGTAATCCTGATCGGCTATGCACTGTTGCAGCTGTTGGATTTTGTCACCCATCAACATGTCGCCGTTAAGAATCAACTTAAGGCCATTATAATCGGGTGGGTTATGGCTGCCGGTAATCATGATCCCGGTGCGGCACTCTGTGTGCTGCGCGACAAAATACAGCATGGGCGTAGGCACTTTGCCTATATTGAGGACATTAAGCCCTGTTGAGAGTATGCCTTGTGCTAACGCGTCCGCCAATGCGGGGCTGGATAAGCGTCCATCCCTGCCCATCGCCACCACTTTGCAGCCTTGTTTTTTAGCAGCCGTGCCAAAAGCACGCCCGATGTTATGCACGTCTTCAACGCTGAAGGTTTCACCGACAATTCCGCCTATATCACAGGGCCGGTAAATGCCCGTGCTGCCATAAGCAGGCGTAGTGGCGGGCAGCATGTCCATCGGTCGATTATCTGGCGCGTCTGTTTGCCCGTTATCCAGTAACGCACGCGCTTCTGCCAAAATTTCGGCAGGCGATGTGGCCGTCAGATTGCTGAATTGATGCTCTTCAACATTAGGGTTATTAAACTCGTAATGGGTCACTTGGTCAAAACTAAGGTCCAACTCGCCTTTGTTGCGCACACTGGCTTCGGTATTGGCTTGGTCCAATGCGCGCTTAAAACGCATCATCGCGGTAATAATGGCGGTCACTTCCTTGAAGTTGACAGGATAACTGCTGGGCGATTTCAGTATCATCATGTCTTTACTGACGTTAAGCACAGTTTCTAAATCTTGTGCCAAAAAGTCAGACAAACGCCGATAGGTAAAGAACACCGCCAACAGCATCAGCAAGGCAGGGACAATAATCAGGGTGGTATTAAGCGATAAATCGGCAAGATCACTGCCGACGGCATAGTAGTGGTAAATATCCCAACTAGTGCCCACCACTCGGGTTTGGATATAGGGGTCGTTGCCGTCATTATTGCGTTGTCCCGAACGGCCCAGCACCAAATCACCTTGGCGCAATTCGATGACACCGTTCTTAACGGCGGCGGCCTGTAGGCTTTTGCTAAAAAAATCATAATTAAGGCTGGCTAACAGCACGCCCACCACGCGGTCGTTCTGCATTACGCGTGCGGTAAGCGCCAAATGCCGGTCTGTCCCTTCATAACCTTGGATGCCGGGCGGCTGTTCGTTGGCAAAAGTCTCGCGTACCATGTCCAGATCTGCAAAGCCCATACGCGGCGTGCTATTTTCGTCCAAGTCATTGACGCCCGGCAATAACAGCCTGATTTTAAGCGCGTCAGGAAAGTATTTTTCCAGCCGGGCGGCCTCGTTGCTGAGCAACACCGGGTTAGCGGTCGTCACGGCAACCACCACTTCGGGGTCTTGAGCCATTTTATTTAAGGTTCTGTTGAGCAAGCTGATTTGTTGCGACAGCGTTAAGGCCGCAGCATTGGCAACAGCGGTTGCGGAATCCTCGCGGATTTTAGCGGTTTTTCCGCTGGACAGGCCGTAAAGGCCACCGCCGACAATTAAGATCATCGTCACTGCGGTGGCGGCAAGCATAGTTAATATTCGTCCCATCGTGCACCTTCTATCAGAAAAACTACTTAATGACGGCCCGTATGGCCAAAGCCACCTGCACCCCTATCGGTCATTGTGGTAAATTCGGCAACGGTTTTAAAAGCGACTTGCACCACAGGCATAAACAGCAATTGGGCAATCCGTTCACCAGGCAAAACCTGGTAATCTTCGTTGCCGTCATTATGCAGGATGACCCCTATTTCGCCATGATAATCGGCATCGATGACCCCTATGCCTTGGCCTACGCGGATTTGGCTGTGCAAACACAGGCCACTGCGGCTGGCGACTACGGCAACCAAACCGGGATCTTGGATATTGACGGCAAGCCCCGTGCCGATCAATTGGTTTTTTCCGCCCGCAATGGTAATGGGAGCATCGATACATGCGACCAAATCCACACCTGCCGCACCTGGGGTTTTGTAAGCGGGCAGCCCGTACTGCTCAAGTAATGGGTTGACTATTTTTGTTTCTATCAGCCTTTTCATGCGCCCGACACCCTCAATAAAAGCGGGCATTATAACCCAGCCTAGGCCTAACAAGGTTACGCTTGGCGACATTTATACCGACCAAGCCGTTTGCTGCCGTTATTGCGCAAAAAAAATAAACAGAGGCCACTATCCGAGCGGTAAAGCCCTTATATAGTGTCCGAAGCTGATAAATCTACATTAAACTCCCTCTCCCTCAGGGAGAGGGTAGGGTGAGGGGGTTTTAATATCGCTTTACTTCCTGCGTTCTCTATATTGTCAAGCATGGGCATAAAAACTGTAATAAGATAGTTACCACTTTCGCTAAAGAGTTACTACCATGCGCCGTTTTATCTTACTGTGTCTGCTTGCGTTTCCTGTCTTTGCCGTTGATGAACGCCCGCCCAAACTGGAGGCCGTACCCGAAGTGCCGGATCCGCCGTTGCCCGTAGAAAGCGGCGAAACCCTAGAGCCGGACATTACTATTACGCGTAAGGGCAAAAAAACCGTGCAGGAATACCGCCGTGGCGGGCGTTTGTATATGATTAAAGTGATACCTGATGTCGGCCCGCCCTATTATTTTCTGGACTCAGACGGCGACGGCAAAATGGATGTGCGCCGCGATGACTTGGACAGGGGCAGCAATATCAACATGTGGAAACTGTTGGAGTGGAAGTGACCGTCATTGCCCAGACTGCATTGCCAATGCGGCTTGGTACAACTGCTTTTTTTTCGCGCCGGTAATTTCGGCAGCAAGGCTGGCGGCGGTCTTGACCGAACAGGCTTGCAACAACACTTTTAGCACCCGTTCTTGTTCGGTGCTGAGCAGCCGTTCTTCAGTGTCTGGCGGCGCACCTTCAACAATCACCACAAACTCGCCTTTGCGCATATTGTCATTGTCTGCCACTTGCCGCAATGCGTCACCTAAGTGGGTTTTAACAATGGTTTCGTGGAGTTTGGTCAACTCCCTAGCGATGACTATCCCGCGTTCTAACGGCACGATCTCCGCCATATCTTGCAAACACGCCAAAATGCGGTGGCAAGATTCATAAAACACCCAAGTGTGGGGCGAGGCCAAATGTTCGGCAAAAAAAGTTTTGCGTGCCGATGAGGTGCGCGGCAAAAACCCTGCAAAGGTAAATTGGCTGACGGGCAAACCTGCCGCAGACAAAGCCGCAATCAAAGCACATGCGCCCGGGATGGGGATGACATCCAAGCCCGCCGCTTTTGCCATCTTCACCAACGGCATCCCAGGGTCGCTTAGTAACGGTGTCCCGGCATCCGACACCAAGGCAATCGACAGCCCCGTGCGTAATTTTTCCAGCAAACCTAGCGAGGCGGTGTCTTCGTTGTGTTGGTGCAAAGACACCAATTTATTGCTGATGCCATAATGTTGCAGCAACATCCTGACATGGCGGGTGTCTTCGGCGGCAATCAAATCCACCTGTTTTAACACCTCGACCGCCCTAAACGTCATATCGGCCAAATTACCTATCGGGGTTGCAACAACATATAATTTGCCAAATTCCGCCAACATCTGCCATCCTTACCTAAGTGCGCCCTGCCTAGCACAGCGCTGGTGTGGGCAAAACCCCGATTATATCAGCCCCGTGTGCTTTTATGGCGGATAGAAGCAAAACCCACCTAGGACAACCATGTTGTTTAGCGAACTAAAAACCCAAGCCGCCCATTTGCTGCGCGGCGCCAAGGCCGAAGACCAAGCCCTCGCGTATCTTGTCCGCCAAGGCTTGAAACCCGTGTGCCGCAATTTTCGCTGCAAACAAGGGGAACTGGATTTGATTATGCAAGACCAACATACGCTGGTGATTGTGGAAGTGCGCTTCCGCAAAACCGACCGCTATGGCAGTGCCGTGGAGAGTATAACGCCCGCCAAACAATCGCGTATAATAGCCGCCACGCACGTTTATTTGTCATCACAAACAATAGCGCAGCCCATCCGTTTTGACGTCGTTGCCCTTTCCGGCAATGGCAAAATAGAATGGATACCCAACGCTTTTTAACCATATCCTGCCATGAGCCTACAAGACCGCATCATCAACCACTTTTCCGACAGCATCCAAACCCAACAAGAGGCCATGACCTATTTGTGCGAACTCATCGAGTACGCCTCGCAACGTCTGGTCGCCGCGCTCTTAAACGACAAAAAAATACTCACCTGCGGCAATGGGCGTTCTGCCACCAGTGCGCAACTGCTGTCTTCTGCGATGCTTAACCAATTTGAACGCGACCGCCCGTCTTTGCCCGTGATCGCCTTGACCACCGACACCGCCGCCATTACTGCGATTGCCAACGACTATCATTTTGATGATGTGTTTGCCAAACAGCTGCGCGCCCTTGGACAAAGCGGCGATGTGTTGGTCGTGTATTCGGACGGCAACCATTGCGCCAATATCGCCAAAGCCATCGCCACGGCCCATGACAAAGACATTTCCGTCATTGCCCTGACTGGCAGCCTAGGCAATATGATTGCCAATTTGCTCTACGAAACCGATATAGAAATCCGTGTGCCCTCCAGCACTAATGCACGCATCCAAGAAATCCACGTCTTAATCACCCATTGCCTGTGTGATTTGATTGACCACCAATTGTTTGGCTAACTAACCGATAGGAGCTGCCATGAACCCGCGCTTAGTGTTTTTTGCCTTATCCGCCAGCCTGTGGTTGGCGGCTTGCGCCACCGTGCCGCCCAACGTAGACCTTAGCGACGCGGCACTGGCACGCGAACGCCGCACCCGCGCCACACTGATTGCAGACAAGATCATAGAAGCAGAAGCCAGCGAAGAATTAAACGCCGAAGATGACATCCGCGAACGCTGCCACGTTAATGTCCATGCCTATAATGGCGCGGTATTGGTCACGGGCGAAGCCGCCACGCCTGAACTAGGCAAAAAAGTGATAGCCACTGTACAAGGCATAGACAACATCAAACTGATCCACAATAACCTTAGTATCACTGAGCCCGCCGATCCCAGCTCACGCGCCCACGATGCCGACATTACCGAAACCGTGACCACCGCACTTAAACAAATCCGTTCGATTCCCCATTTTGATCCGGGCATGGTCAATGTCATCACCGAAAACGGCATTGTCTATCTC
>JABFST010000390.1 GCA_013140465.1 Methylococcaceae bacterium | reverse complement strand
GTATAAGTCACTTGGTTTTCATTGTTTTGCATCACCGCTTCGTAGACTTGGACTTGTTCAGGGCTAGTAATAAGCTCGTAATGGGGTTCAAAGCGCGTCCCGTCGGTATCCGCATCCACGCCGACCACGCTGCCGTTGGCATTGGCCTTGCCAGACTCAAACACCACGTTGTTTTGCGCATCTTTTACTGTTACATGCAGGATCACGCGGCGCGACGGATAAGACGTAGGCAGCTTGTGTCCTGTCTTGCTGTCTATTTTTAAGCTAAACGTTAGCACATTATCAGCCCCTAAGCTGGGGTTAAGCGGGGTAATGCTGGCGGCGCGGTTGAGCATGGCTTGGGTTTTTTCAATAGTTTCAGCAAAGTTATTCGCCAATACGCCTAATTGCGGCTTGTTATTGTTAAAAATATCCAACAGCAATTTGTTGGCACCGACGAACTCGTGCATGGCAAAGCCATCGCGTAACGGTATCGCGGACGGCCGGTTAGAAATGGCTACGCCATTGGCACGCGACATGTGGCAGGTTTGGCAGTTTTTTAAATTGCCGGGGGTCGCATAAGTGCTGCGTTCCCATTCGGTATAGACCATTTGTTCTGGAAACTCGCTTTCTGGCGTTGTACTTAAGACTTTGCCAAACTGGTCTACGAACGGCGTTTTTAAGTTATGGCAGGTTGCACAATGTTTTGAGGTTTTAATATGCGGGCTAAACGTGGGTTCATAGCCGACCGCAACCACCATTGGGTCGGGTGTCAAATTGTCAAACGGGCCATATATAAGGCGTGGCCTAGGGTCTAGGTCGGTATTGGTGTTGGATTTTTCAATTTCATAGCCGCCGCCAAAACTGCTGAGCGTACCTAAGTTGGGTGCATTTTGGATTTGGTGGCACACCGTACAGCTTACACCGCCCAAAGCTTCGTTATGGCGCAAATGGTCTTGGTTTAAAAAGCCGCCATCAAATATAGCTTGGGTTTCGTTATAGGTTTTGCTCTCAAAATTAGCCATAGGCGCATGGCAGCGGGTGCATTTGTCATTAATGACAGCCGCCAATTGCGGATTGCGCTTAAGTTCGCTGCGCACTTTGGCGCGCCAAAAAGGGTCCCGGCTGGCGTTAGCCATCATAGTGGATGACCAGTCGGTTTCTATCGATACATCTTTGTTGCTGCTGTCGCTTAAGCCGTTGTGGCAAACCGCGCAATTGCTGGGTCCTAAAAAATGTTCAGACCTAAACAAAGGATCGCCACCTGCTGCGGCGCGGGCAAAGAAGTTTTCGGTAATCGGTTTGGTTTGCACGCTAAAGACATCCAATATGCCGCCCACATTCAGCACCACGTTACTGATCGACGCATAAGTGCTGGCGGTGCTTAGGCGCACCGCGACGGTGTTGCCTTTGGTGACCATGCCGGATTCTTGGGTAAAAGCCCCGCCATTTATGGCGTATTTGCCGCCTGTCACAGTGATGGCTGTGGGTGCGTCTATGCCGGCAATAGTAATAGTGTTGGATGTGACTACCGAAGCCAATTCGGCATTGCGTTGGTCAGTAAAATTGAAAGGATCGGGGCTGCGGTCTGAGCCTTCCAAGGTAGTTGCGCTAAACGTGTCGCTGAGTGTGCCTATCGTCAGCACCGTATCGGTGGTGGTGTAGAAGGTGGCAGCGGCAGTTTGCTGTACGCGCACGGTTTTGCCGTTGCTGATTTGCGTGGGTGTCGCCTTAAACGCGCCGCCATCTAGCGAGTATTTGCCGCCCGTAATGCTAAGCGTGGCCTTGCCGTCTAAGCCATGCACGGAAATGGGGTTGGAGATTAGCTTAGCGTTAAGTGCCACTTTGCTTTGGTCGGCAAAGCTAAAGCTGTCGGGGGTCTTATCGCCGGATGCGGCACGCGTGGTGACGCTAAAAACGTCGCTGACATCGCCGATGGTTAAGACCGCTTCGGTGCTGGTGCTGTAAGTGGCGGCGGCGGTGAGCTGTACGCGTACACTTTGGCCTTTATTGACGGTCGCGTTGTCGGCCTTAAAGGCACTGCCATTTATGGAAAATTTTCCGCCAGTAATGCTAATCGGGGTGGCGGTATCAATGCCTTTAATAACGAGGCTGTTGGAATTGACGTTAGTGCCTAAAGCCACATCGTGTTTGTCGGCAAAAACAAAAGGCTCGGGAGAGGTGTCAGTGCCCGCAAATGCCGCCAGCCCATAAACATTTAGGCTTAGCCACAGCAGGTAAGAAATTAGCTTGTTGGGTCGTACCATACAAAAATCACCAGTTAAGATTGACAAAAAAGCATTGCCCAAAATGCAAGCAAGAATCGCGCCTTAAATGCTGGGTGGATAAAACGCCAGCAGTAGCGGGTTTTGACGGTGGTTGTGGTTGGGGATCGCTTGGGTTTGTGTGATATGCCGCAATGACTACGGCATATCACACACTTTTTATAGGGTATAGGCTTCGCTGTTAAGCACAACCAGCTGGAGTGCAACGGCTTTAGACGTTGCCGTGCCAGCAATGAAATGAGGATACAAGGTCTAGGGGCATTTGTATCAACAATGGCGGGGACTGAATAAGTACAAAATAACGTAACTTCGCATTCGTTATAGGCAATAGTGGCAGACCTGCGAGGTTTTTAAAACCTCGCAGGTCTTAATCCTGCCACTCATTAACAAGTTACAAAATAACGTCCCGAATTGTCATTGCTGAAATCGTATAGACCAGGCAGGTTTCAAATCGGGATGACCGTAACCTAACATCCGCAACAGCGTTAGCGTGGATTTTATTGGCTTTTGCCAAATAACGACTTAAGTTTGCCCAAGGCATTTTGCTTAGGCGTTTCGGTGGCTTCTGGCTGCGGTGCAGGTTCTTCAGGCGGTGTTTCTGCCAGCGGCGTTTTTTTGGCAAACAAGCCACCGACTTTTGCCGCCAAACCCACTGCTGGGCTGTTATCAACGATAGGCGCGGCTTCTGGCACTATTTCGGGTGCGTTGTCCTGCACGGGTTCTGCTTCGGTTTTGGCTTTGCCCAATAGTCCCTTGAGTTTTCCGGCGATGCCTACGCGCGCTTCGGTTACAGGCGGTTCATCGCTGGCTATCGGTTCAGGCGGTTGGATAGATTCGGCAACGGCTTCCACAATGGGTTGCGGTTCGGTTGGGGCTTTGCCCAACAATGCCTTAAGTTTGCCCGCAATGCCTACACGCGGTTCGTCTACAGGCGGCACATTGATGGCTATGGGTTCGGGTTCGGCAATGGCTTCCACAATCGGTTCCGGTTGTAGCGCAACATCAGCCTCGACTTGAGCTTTGCCTAGCCAGCCTTTCAATTTTCCGCCCAAGCCACCCTTGGTTACAACCGCAGGTTCTGGTTCAACAACCGACGGCTCAGGGATATGGGGCGGTTCTACAGGCGCAGGTTCGGGGTGTTCAACAATAGGCGGCTGTTCTGGTGCTAGCGTTGGTTCTGGCTGCGCCTTGCCAAACCAGCCTTTAAGTTTGCTGGACAAGCCTGCGGCGGGTGCGCTGGCGTGGGGTTCTTCGCTGTCTACATTAACGCTGACAGCCGCAACAGTATCTGCCAAGGCGCTGGTCTTTTCTGCGGGCGGTTGGTCTATAGGGCGCGGCGCAGTTTTAGCAGGTTCGGCATGGGTTTTTTGGGCGAGTTCCAAACGCGCAATTTTCGCGTCTTTTGCCGCCAAGTTGTCGCCTAATTCGGCCAACAGCAAGCGGGCATTCGCCAGCTCTACGGCTTGTTGCTCCAGTCCGGTAAAATGTGCCAATTCGGCCTCATGTTGTGCCAACACCTGTGCCAACGCGTCTTGGGCTTGGCTATGCTGTGTCGCCAATTGTGTGGTTTGTGCTTCTAGGGCGGCGTTTAGTTCAGCCAGTTGTTGGTCATGGTGGGCTTGGTTGCTTTGCAACTGCGCCAACAGGGCTTCTTGTTCGGAACGTTTTTGTACTTCTGCCTGAAAAGCGGATTGGGCATCGGCTTTGGCTTTTTGCTCGTTACGCAAGCGCGTGGTCAATAAGGCAATGACCCGTTCGTGTTGTTGCCACAAACCTTCGGCTTTGCTGTCGCCCATTAAGGGCAGCGGCCTTTCGCCTAAATCAAAGCTGGTGTGCAAGGTTTGGATGGTGTCGGCAATTTGTTTGTTGCGGGCATTTAGCTGGGCTTCCAACTTGTTGGCGCGTTCGGTTTGGGCGGCTGCGGCTTGTTGCTGGGCTTGTGCATCTGCGCTAATCTCAGCCAATGTTTCCTGTGCTTGTTGCACTTGCAGTTGGGTGTCTTGCAGCACTAGCCGGGCATCGCTTAATTCCGCATCCAGGCGGGTTTGGGTGTCTATGCGGGCGGTGTCGCTGGCGATGAGCTGGGTTTTTAAGGATGACACCTTAAAGCCATACAACACGGCGGTCAGCAAAAAAACGCCTACGGCGATAGCCCCCGTATAAGCCGGATTGGCTAAGGTGAGCACTAGCCATTCTTGCAATGTGGCCTGAATCAGCGGTAAATAGTTGTCCATCAGCGTAAGCCTCGATAAGTGGTGACGGGTAAGGTCAGTTACTGGATTGTTGTTGTTTTAATGTATGCCTATCCTTGTGTGCATTATGGTATCTTTAAGTACCCGTTTTTGAAAGACATTAGCGTTATTGTTGAAGCTGGGCCCACCCAATTGCGGCGCGGTCAACGCCCCGCGCCACACTAAAACTCAATGCCTTGCTCGGCTTTTATGCCTTGTTCAAACGCATGTTTGACCAGCCCCATTTCGGTGACGGTATCGGCAATCGCCACCACTTCGGGGGCGGCATCGCGGCCTGTTAAAATTAAATGCAGCCAAGCGGGCTTTTCGTTGCGGATAAAGTCGGCAATTTCGGTGCCGGATAGCCATTGGTAGCCACAGCAATAATTAATCTCGTCCAACAACACCACGTCAAACTCTTCAGACAATATTTTTTGCTTACATAATTCCCAAATTTCACGGCTAGTCTTAATGTCTTGTTCAGGGTTTTTGGTGTCCCAAGTAAAGCCGTCACCTAAAGCGTGCCATTCGATGTTGTCAAAGCGTTGCGCAGCCTTTTGTTCGCCCGTTTGCCATTGCCCTTTTATAAATTGGATCACGCAAACCTTCATGCCCCAACCTGCGGCACGGAACACCATGCCGAATGCGCTGGACGATTTGCCTTTGCCTACGCCCGTATTGACCACTACCAGGCCGTGCCGTCTGTCTCTTGATTTCATGTTATATAACTAAAGTGTGGATTTTAGGGGATAGGCCCGTATTTATAGAGTCCGAAGCTGGTAAATCTACATTAAACGCCCTCTCCCTCAGGGAGAGTGTGGGGGTGAGGGGATTTAATCTCGCTTTACTTCCTGCGTACTCTATAACTGCCGGGCCATCGTTAGGTTCTGAACTGCTAAAGCCATTGTAGCCCAAATTCTGCGTTGGTAATCAATGCTGGCAGTGCCGCCAATCGCTCTCATGTGCTTAGATAGCCGAGATTGCCGAAAATAGGACTGCATAGCCTACCGCCACACGCCCTAACACTAAGGTATAATATAGAGTACGAAGCTGATAAATCTACATTAAGCTCCTTCTTCCTCGGGGAGAGGGTAGGGTGAGGGGGATTTAATGTCGCTTTACTTATTGCGTTCTTTATAAACTACTGTATCAACCCCACAGGCGAGCATCATGCCCACACAATCCAGAGCCATCCAATTAATGGACACCACCCTACGCGATGGTGAACAAACCCAAGGCGTTTCTTTTACCCCTACAGGAAAGCTCAGCATTGCCAAAGCCTTGTTGCAGTCGCTGCGCGTGGATCGTATTGAAG
>JABFST010000037.1 GCA_013140465.1 Methylococcaceae bacterium | reverse complement strand
GGATAATATGGTAGCCACGCCCCAAGGGATCGGCTTCGGGGTTTAGAAAAGTCAACACCCTATCACGTTGATAGCCGCGCATAAAATGCCAAATAATCGGGGTCAGCGCAGTAAGGACGGCAATAATCGCGCCGATAAACAGCCAAGATAGGCCCGCAAAAAACAGCACGCCCGCCCCTGCGCTAGCAACCAACAAAGCCGTGCCTAAATCGGGCTGTTTGGCGATGAGCAACGTAGGCAAAATGATAAGCAACGCCGCCACCAATAATTGCTTAGGTTTGGGCGGCAAAGGGTGTTCCGCCAAATACCAAGCGATCATCATCGGTGTGGTTATTTTAATCATTTCGGAAGGCTGAAACCGAAACAGCCCCAACTCTAACCAGCGCTGCGCCCCTTTGCCGATTTGCCCCATCACCAATACCGCTAGCAGCAGCAATATGCCCAAACCAAACAACAGCGTGGAATAACGCTTAAATTGGTAAGGATCGACATGCGCCAATGCCGCCATAATGGCAAAAGCCAAGCCCACACGCCCCGCTTGTCGCGTCAGCACGCCCATATCTTGCCCGCCCGCGCTGTAGAGTATGACAAAGCTCAACAAAGCCGTCAGCAATAGTGCCAAAAACAGCGGGATGTCGATATGGAGTTTTCTAAGCAGCGTGCCTAGCAGCGATGGCGGCTCAAATTGTTCATGGCGGGTTTCAGTCAGCATGGTAATCCCCTAAATATTGCTTGATAACATCGCCAGCAATCGGTGCCGCGACCGAGCCGCCGTGACCGCCGTTTTCCACCACCACCGCGACCGCAATTTGCGGGTCGTTGGCGGGGGCAAAAGCTATAAACAGCGCGTGGTCACGAAATTTAAAGTCGATGCTGTTCTCGTTGTATTTGGCATTTTGCTTAATGCCCATCACTTGCGCCGTCCCCGTTTTGCCCGCGATTTGGTAGTTGATGGCTTTATTGATGCCTTTAGCCGTGCCATGCGCACTATGCACGACATTGACCATACCTTCGGTGACAATCGCAATATTTTCGGGATTAAGTGCCAAAGTTTTTTGTGGCGGTCTGGGGCCGATGCGCGTTTGCTTGCCGTTGACCATTTTGCTGACCAAAAAAGGTGTCACCACCCGGCCTTTATTAGCCAAGGTGGCGGCAGCCCGCGCCAGTTGCAAAGGGGTCACTTGATGGTAGCCTTGGCCTATGCCAGTAATCAAGGTTTCGCCGGGATACCAAGCTTGGTTTTTCTTGTTGCGTTTCCATTCGCGTGACGGCAACAGCCCTGCTTTTTCGCCGATCAAATCAATCCCCGATTGTTCGCCAAAACCAAAGTCTTGCAAAAACGTGTGGATATGGTCGATACCCAGCATAGAGGCCAAACGATAAAAATACACGTCACATGATTCAGTAATGGCGCGGCTTAAATTGACCGCACCATGTCCGGTTTTTTTCCAGTCCCGATAGCGGTGGCTCACCCCAGGCAACTGGTAAAAGCCCGGGCATAACAGTTTTTTGTGCGGGTCTATGGCCTTAAATTCCAAACCCGCCAAGGCCATAAACGGCTTGACGGTTGAACCCGGCGGATACAGCCCGCGCAAAGCACGGTTATACAGCGGTTGGTTTTCGGAAGATTGCAAGGCTTGGTAAGCATCATTGGCAATCCCGACCACAAACGGGTTAGGGTCAAAACCTGGGCGGCTGGCAAACACCAACACCCCGCCTGATTTAATATCAATTGCAACTACGGCCCCGTTGTATAAGCCCAGCCCGTTGTAGGCGGTTTTTTGCAAATCGATGTCCAAGCTTAAATACAAATCCGTGCCGGGTTCAGGGCTGACTTCTTTTAAGGTGTTGAGCAAACGCGCCTGCACATTGGTTTCAATTTCGGCATATCCGGTTTTGCCATGCAGCTCGGTTTCATAAGAACTTTCTATGCCCAACTTGCCGATATGGCTAGAGCCGCGATATTCGGCGATAGGCAAGTCTTTCAGTTCGGCCTCGTTGATACGCCCGACATAGCCGATGACATGCGCGGCCAAGTCGCTGTAAGGATAATGGCGCACCAATTGCGTGTGGATGTCCACGCCCGGGAAATACGGCATGGCAACGGCGAATTTGGCGAGTTCCTCGGCACTCATGCCCAGCAACAACGGCGTGCTGACAAAACGTTTTTGGCGTTTGCGCAGTTTTTGGAAAAGCTCGATTTTTTCGTCAGGAATCGACAGGAGTTGTTGTAGCCGCGACAAAGTGTCGTCTAGGTCGGCAATTTGTTCAGGAATCAGCTCAAGGCTATAAGACGGCGTGTTTTCTGCCAACACCCGACCGCGCCGATCATAAATCAGCCCCCGATTAGGCACTAAGGGGACGATTTTGATGCTGTTTTCTTTCGCAAGTGAGCTGTAATGTTCATGCCCGACGATTTGCAAATACATCAGCCGGATAATCAGCCCCGAGGTCAGCAGCACAATCACGACAAAAGCCGCGACGATGCGGTTGGTAAACAGGCGGTTTTCTACCGAATGGTCTTTAAGGTCATACATGGCGATATTATAGCCGCCGTGACAAACGTACAAAACGCAACAAACCATACACCAAAGGCCAGCACGCCGTACCCGTGAATACCGACAGCCAAAACGTAGCGTGCAATTGCGCCGGATGTTGCAGGTTTTTAATAAAAAATAACAGCAATTGCGACAACAACAGGCAGAAAAAGATAAATAAGCCTTGTTGCGGCAGCGGAAATTGGCGCAAGCGTTTGTGCAGCTTAAGGCACAAATAAATGACCAAAGCATAGGCTAAGGCATATTGCCCCAACAAGCGTCCGGTCAGCACATCGGTCAGCAAGCCGAAACCCCAGGCATGAAAAATCCCCACGCGTTCAGGCAAGGCCAGTGACCAATAAATAAGCACCAACAACACCCAATCAGGGTTTAGCATTGCCCATTCGCCCTGCCACGGCACAATGCGCAAGCACATGGCAACAACCAGCGTGCCCAGTATGCGCAAAAAACCGACGTTATTGTGGGTTTGCATGAGATGCGCCTTGTGCTGGAGTGGTGGGGTGTCCGGTGAGCGGCACAGGCTCGGAGTTGCTCCAGACGATCATTAACTCGCGGTTACGGTCCAACTGCGCCTTAGGCGTGGCGGTAATCGTCACAAATGCCTTATTGGGTTGCGTGGTAAATTCATCCACCACCGCGACCGGATAGCCTTTCGGAAACGTACCGCCCAAACCCGAGGTAATCAACAAATCCCCGGCCTTAATATCAGCATTGCTAGGCAAAAACGGCAACACCAGCTTATTAACTTGACCACTGCCCACGGCGATGGTCAACAAACCGTTACGGTTGACCTGCACAGGCAAAGCATGGTTAGGATCGGTGATTAACATGATTTCCGATGTCAGCGGCAAAGCCCTGAACACTTGCCCGACCACACCATTGGCATCCAAAACGGGTTGCTGTTGATGCACGCCAAAGCGCGTGCCTTTGTTGACCACGACAATATGCTCATAAGGGGCCATCGTCATCGACAACAGTTCGGCAATCAGCACCTGCTCGCCGAGTTTAAACGAGTTTTCCAACAACGCCCGCAAGCGGATGTTTTCTTGCTCTAGGGCCGCAAACTTAAGCAAGCGGGTTTGGTTGATAAGTTGCTGTTCACGCAGGTTTTGGTTGTCGGTTTTTAAGGTGCGGTAAGAACTGAGAGCGGCAAAGGTTTGGTCAAACAACACCGTAGGCAAATCAGTCAGATATTTAATGGGATCAACTAAAAAAGACAAGCCTGAACGCAAGGGGGCCAGTCGTGGGCTGCGGTGTTCGGTAGCCAATAATAAGATAGACGCTATAACGGCGACCAGCAGACGGGTATTGAGGGAAGGGCCGGTGGCAAATAAAAGTTTTATGGTGGCTGTCTCGTAGCAGTTGCAACACAGACCCGCTTAGCCGCGTGTTGGGGTATGCGGGTGTATAAGTTTCTTAACAATAGTAGTTGGCTTTTCGGGTAGCGGCTTTAGCCGCGACCTAAACCGAAGACCCGTTGCGAAAAAACCTAAGGTGGGGGGATTATTCTAACGAGAACGTAGAAATGCCTTTTTTATCCAGCATTTCCAACACCATACCGCCGCCACGCGCAACACAAGTCAGCGGGTCATCGGCAATATGCACGGGCAGGCCCGTTTCTTCGGCAATCAGGCGGTCTATATCTTTCAGCAGCGCACCGCCGCCAGTTAAATAAATGCCGCGTGTCGCGACATCCGAACCCAATTCGGGCGGGGTTTGTTCCAAAGCCACTTTAACGGCACTGACGATGCCCGACAAAGGTTCTTGCAACGCTTCCAAGATTTCATTGCTGTTTAAAGAAAAACTGCGCGGCACACCTTCTGCCAAATTGCGGCCTTTGACCTCAATTTCTTTGACCACATTGCCCGGATAAGCCGTGCCAATTTCCAGCTTAATGCGTTCGGCAGTGGCTTCGCCAATCAGTGTGCCATAATTGCGGCGCACGTAATTGATGATGGCATCATCAAAACGGTCGCCACCTATGCGCACAGAATTGGCATAAACAATACCATTAATAGAAATGACCGCCACTTCCGACGTGCCGCCGCCTATGTCCAACACCATAGAGCCACAGGCTTCATCCACAGGCAAGCCCGCACCAATTGCCGCCGACATCGGCTCTTCAATCAGATACACTTCGCGGGCCCCCGCCATTGCCGCCGATTCGCGGATCGCGCGACGTTCAACTTGCGTAGAACCGCACGGCACACAAATCAAAATGCGCGGGCTAGGCCGCAACCAACGGTTTTTTTTATGCACTTTTTCAATAAAAAACCGCAACATGCGTTCAGTGATCGCAAAGTCAGCGATAACGCCGTCTTTTAAAGGCCGTATGGCGGTGATATTGCCCGGCGTGCGCCCCAACATTTGTTTGGCATCGGTGCCAACGGCGGCGATGGTTTTAGAGCCACGGATTTTGTCTTCTTTAATCGCGACCACAGAAGGCTCATTAAGGACAATGCCTTGGCCGGGGATGTAAATCAAGGTATTAGCGGTGCCGAGGTCAATAGAGAGGTCGTTAGAGAACATACCGCGAATTCGTTTGAACATTTTTAACGGTTTCCTTTAAGGCATGCAAATGCGGATACTTTAACAACCAAGCAGGTGGTTGGGCAAGTGATAAGTCTTGCGACGGCTTATAAGCCAAAATATCCTGATCAGAAGCAGAGTTATTGGCAATCAAAACAGCGGTATCAAGGCAATTTAGGCAGTTTAATAGAGTTCTATCTTGAGCACATTCTAGTGTCTGGACATTGCAGCCTTTTTACCGTAACTTCAGTTGTAGGCAATAGCGGTAGACCTGCGAGATTTTAAAAAACTCGCAGGTCTTTATCCTAAGGCTAATGGGATTTACCCGTTACCCCGCCAATTCTGCGGCAATCAATTCCGCTTGCTTCAGCACGGTTTCCGTAGCGAGTAACTGCATGTCAGGTGGATAGCCGTATTGGCGCAAAATCCGTTTCACGATCACCTTCAATTTAGCGCGGACACTGGCTTTCATCGTCCAATCAATAGACGCGTTTTCACGGATTTTTTGGGTAAGCACCACGGCTAACTCCCGCAACTGGGCATGTTCCATCAGCTCCCTGGCACTGTCATTGCTGGCAACAGCGGTATAAAACGCATATTCAAAATCGCTTAAGCCCATGTTGATTTTTTCAGCATCGGATTCAACAATCGCCTTACTCAATTTAATCAGTTCGTCGATGACTTCGGCGGCGGTCAGAATTTTGTTTTGATATTTCTTGATAGTGTTTTCTATCATTTCCAGCAAGCTTTTACTTTGTACCAGAT
>JABFST010000424.1 GCA_013140465.1 Methylococcaceae bacterium | reverse complement strand
TTCGGTAAGCTGTAAGTGCTTGATCTAGCATTGCCGTCATAGTGAACATTCACATCCATGTGACTGGATTCATGCAGGGCTATCCTGCCCTGCACCCTAGCGGGTTAATGCAAATCCGCTCCCAGCGGATTTGTCTGGCATCCATGACAGTATGACGGTGCTTTTATAACTTGCTCAAACTTGTGTAGATACCTATGCTCTGGAGGGCTACTTGACAAGACGTGTTGGTGCTTAAGCCGTATAAAATAACCTAAAAAAGTACAAGTGTCGAAACCGAATCTGTTACGGATTTAAAACTGGAAATAATAACATGTCTTATGTTGCCGCGCTGTACCGTTACCCCGTCAAAGGCTTTACGCCAGAATCCTGCACCACCTTAACAGTATTGCCGGAAGGCCGAATTGTCGGCGATAGGGTGCTGGCTTTGCGTTTTGCTAATACGAGTGTGCCAGACTCTCACTGGGGACATAAGCAAGGTTGTGTCGCCTTAATGAATACGCCGGGTTTGGCGCGATTTACCCTACACTTTGACCATCATGCCTTGCGCGTGCGCATAGACTTAGACGGTGAGCGGGTGCTAGATGAAGGCTTGGACGAAACGGGCCGCCAGCGCATTGCCGCCGTGTTGGCGGCGCATATTACTAAAGATACGGACAATCCGCTCAGTGCCTATCCTGAAAGGCTGCCTTTGCGTTTAGTCGGGGATGGGCAATATCCGCGTTATCAGGATAACGCGGCAGGACAAATCAGCATGCACAGCCGCGAAAGCCTAGACGATTTGGCAGTTGCGGCTGGCGTAACCGAGCTAAGCGGACTGCGTTTTCGCTCAAATATTGTTATAGCGGGTGTTTCGGCATGGAACGAACAAGCTTGGATAGGGCGCAATATCCGCATAGGCGCGGTCGATTTTGCCGTGCTGGCGGCAAAAACTAGGTGTTTGGCTATCCAAGCTAACCCGCAGTCAGGCATACGCGACTGCAATTTGCTGGCAGTTTTGAAAAGCCATTACCAACAAGCCCAGCCCACTTTTGCCGTCAGCCTAATGCCGAGTGGGGCAGGGGGGAACATAGGCGTGGGTGATGCCGTAACGGTGTTGGCTTGAAAGCTTGTCAATATTCAGTTCTCCTCTTTAAAAAGGCATAGGTATCTACACAAGTTTGAGCAAGTTATAAAAGCACCGTCATACTGGCATGGATGCCAGACAAATCCGCTGGGAGCGGATTTGCATTAACCCGTTAGGGTGCAGGGCAGGATAGCCCTGCATGAATCCAGTCACACTGATGTGAGTGTTCACTATGACGGCAATGCTAAATCAAGCACTTACAGCTTCCCGAAGCGACCGTCCGTGGCACTAGATTCGCTATGCGCTCTAACGAGTCCGGCATCCATGCCGGAATGACGGACTAATAACTTGTGTAGATACTTATGCTTAAAAAGGAGGGAGCCTGAATAAGTACGAATGCTTCACCTTAGGGAATGCCTTAGTGTAGCTATAACATCAGTGGTGCAATGCCGCCCAAGCACTCTCATAATCGGGTTCGTTAGTCAATTCGCTGACCAGTTCGGTGTAAATCACTTGGTCGTGTTCGTCAATAATAATAACGGCGCGGGCAGTAAGCCCTGCCAGAAATGTATCCACCAGCTTTACGCCATAATCATCGGCAAAAGTGGAGCGGAATGTAGATAAGGGGAATACGTCTTTTAAGCCTTCCACCTCACAAAAGCGGCATTGCGCAAACGGCAAGTCGGCTGAAATGACCAGCACGGCGGTGTTATACAAATGCGCGGCTTTTTCGTTAAATTTGCGTGTGGACGCGGCGCAAGTTGGCGTATCTAAACTGGGTACGATGTTGAGAATTTTTACTTTGCCGTGGTAAGTGGCGAGCGTGACATCAAACAGTTTGCCGTTGGTCAGGGTAAAATCAGGGGCTGTTGTGCCTACGGCGGGTAAGTTGCCCGAGGTGTTTAACGGTTTTTTTTGAAAGCTAATCGTGGCCATATTGGATAAGTGGTGATGGGTTAAGGTTTATGCGCGTAGTGCGACAGTTGATAGGTTGGACGGTTTACGGCAAAAAAGGGTGGTTCTTCCCGATTTCGTGGGGTAGCTACTAGATATGGTTTTTTGTACCTCCCAACAAAAATGCCAGGCTTACTTGCATTTCATTAAAATCAATGTGTTGTAGGCTGCGGTCTTGCCATAGATGTACAAGTCTAAAACTACACATAGATGAGACCCCACGAAATCGGGAAGAGCCAAAAGGGTAACGGTTGCGGCACCGAAACGCAAGTGGCGAGTGTATTGGCTAATCGATGCTGTGCGGATAAAACAACTCGACTACAAGTTTTTTTGGCCGATAATAGAATTTGATGCCGTTTTGCGGAGCTATCTTACGGTAGGCCGTCTAACGTTTATGCTTTTGCTTGCCAAAAACGGTATGGCGTTTATCTCATTCTTGGTATCTTCGTTAAAACTTGACAACTTAGGACAATTCGTAATTATTCACCTCCCCCCTTGAAAAGGGGGGATTGAGGGGGGTTATTCAATAAAACCTCCCCTACACCCCTCCTTTTTAAGGAGGGGGACTGAATGTTTACGACAATTCAAGCCACTAAAACAATATAGCAATACACGGCTTTTTTAAACGGCAATACTTGCGCCCCTTTCTTCAATCCGTACAGATAATCTACTTAGGCTTGCATCATTTGGCTACATTCGGGCAAGTATGCGGTTCTGTTGTATGCCCGCCTGTCTATAAACGACGGCACGCCCCTTATAAAGGCGGCCGCACTTACTTAATAAAGATTTGTCTTGTCAGGCATCCTGACGATTGCAGGACTGCCAAGATGGCGGCCCCGCCAGGGTGGATTATGCCTTATATTCATTCAACACTGAGAAGCTCTGTATAATCCGCATGGTTTCCACGCTTACCCGCACGATACGTTTTAGCAGGTCGAGGATATGGCGTGGGTTGTCGCTCCAGTTGTTGGGGTCGTTGCCGTTGACGATGTAGGCGTAAGTTTCGGGCCGAATACCGGGTAAGGTGATATTGCAGTTGTAACGGATGACGGATTTGTCCACGTCTTTGCCTTGCTTGGCAAAGGCCACAATTGTTCGCGGTAAGTGTCGTCGGTTTCCAGCAAGGGCAGGGTTTCTTGTAGCGGGTAAGGCTCTAAGGTTTCGTAGTGTTGTGCCAGTATGCAATTCCCACCACGCTTGGCTGAATGCCCTAAATAGTCAATCGAATTACTTTTTTGTGATCTTGGGTCCAATATACGGCACATACACCGGCTCATCAGTACGAACAGGCCAAGAAAAATGAATTCGAATTTGAGGTGTCTTTACTTTTCCATGCCAAGAGCAAAAAATAGATTTTGGTTCATCGATTTGATGATTAAAAGTTAATTCTGCCTTAAATTCGATTTTTTCCTCATCTGAGGAATCTGAAAACCAAGCCTTTTGCCCAGTAAAATGACTTTGATATAAACGATGCCCTTCTTCTGTTCTTTGACCTTGAGCATTAAAACAGGTTTTAAATTTATCCAATGTTACCAATAATTCAACAATTCGTTGCGCCGCTCCAGGAAGGAAAGGATGGGAATACAGAGTATTAAAACTATCATCAGAAAATGTTAGGTTCGGGCAACGAATCGGCATATCTGAAGCCAATTGTTGCCAAGTTTGTATGGGTGGGGAGGCACTTCGCAGGGTTGCTTGAAGGCTGTCGATATGCCAATGATTTATGACATCAATATGAATTGTGTCATTTTCACGATGCCAAATAACGTGAATAGGGCTAAACTGCCAGATTGAAGGATCAAAACTAAAAGTATGGTAATCGCCGCCATTTATGCCATGATAAGCCGCTTCTCCTATTGCAGTATCAGTTACGATTGAGCTTTGATGTTCTAAATAATCACCAGCTTCATGTTGGCGCTCATCTTCCCAAAATGGCCCATATTGGGTCAACCATGACATTACTGCTCTACGTTCGTTTAGGGCAAGTAGCTGAATGGCTTGTAGAAAAGTGGAATCATGGGTAACTTGAGCTTGTGTTAAATTTCGGTGGCAGTACAATTCACACCCAAACTGCCTCATTTTACCTCGTACTGTCATAACTGTTTTTATGGCATTATGAAAAGCACAAACGCTGGAAAACTGTCCATGCAATGACAACTCATTAAGAAGGACTTTCATTAGTCCCACCCTGCAAAATGATTCATGTCTTTATCAAATTGGTCAAAAAAGCCATCAGGCCAGCTATCAAGATCGCCATTTGCATTGATTTGTGGGCTAACAACTTGGGGTACTTCAACAGAAACTGCTCTGAAAAAATGTAAAGCCACATTCGCTGGTGAAATTTCCCCGCTTTTTACAAAACGCCGAACACCATTGAGAATATGATCACTATGTGTTTCAAGGATAACTTGAACACCTGCGCTGGCTACTTTCGCTAAAAACCGCCCCATTAATGCTTGCCCTGCTGGGTGTAAATGGACTTCAGGATTTTCGATAAGCAAAATATCCTCTTTTTGAGCAGAAAGCGCAGCAATGATAATAGGCAAAACTTGTGTTAAGCCAAAACCAACATTAGTTGGAAGATGAAAGTTTCCTCCTTTAGCAGTTCTTAATCGTAATGTTACTGCATTAACGTTTATCACTTTTTCCACTGCCAAACCACATTCTGGGAAAAATTGTTGCATCCATGCGGTTACTTGGTGGAATAGTGTGTTTCTTGGTTCACCAACACAAATTAACTCCTCCAAAATAGGATTATCGCGCCCTAAATGAAATATGCTAATCGCATGTTCACCCTTAGCCCCTACAACTGAAGCGACTTGTTTATCTTCAAACAGATAAATTTCACGCGGCCCTATACGTTCAGCAGTAATGTAAGTCAGATTTTTAAAGTGATAAACGAATTCTTCAATGTCGAACCTGTCAATCATTAATACAGGTAATAAATAATGTAAAGAATCTTGATATTTTGGAAGCCAGCCAATTTTCTCAGCTTGTGAATTAATTTTTAAATGTCTCGATTCTGTTCCACTAAATTTTATCTCAACAACAGCTACAGATTGGTCATTACGGTCTCCGTCTCCCATAAAAGACCACGCAATTTTTTCTTTATCAATTGTAATGGCTATTTCAAAATTTCTTCCGCCGATTTGCTCATTTACAACATCAGACACAGTTCCTAATTTGAGAGATTGCCCATTCAACATTAATCGCATTGACCATTCATGTTCACGCATTGTTTGATTTTAACAATACCAAAGCTTGTAATAATGATGATTTACCTGATGCGTTAGTGCCAGATAAGAGTGTGAGTGGTGCTAAAGGTAAATGTAATTCTTCAAAACATTTAAAACACTTAAGATCAAGTCGATTAAGCATTAAATATCTCCTGAAGCATTTGTTGGACTGCCATGAAACGATACCATACGTTTCGAGTGCTGTTAGTACCCAAAGTAATTGAGTTACTAAAGTCTTCATCATTTAATAATTTATAAAAGCTGGTTTTGATTTCATTGGCATGGAGCTTAATTTGTTCATCAGAATAATTCGCCAACTCAGTGGTCATCACATCCCAAAGTGAGATGTTTATAACCCCACGTCTGCTTTGTCTAGGGGTGTGTTTGCGAAATGCTTGTTCTTGAAATAGTGTGTAATTGTTATTTAATGAGTTTTTAAATAAAGCGGAAAGATTACTTAGTGATAGTTGATCTAATTCATTCATTTTTCTTAAAGACTCAGCCAGCCATTCATCCATATCACCTTTATAGTTATCAAGTGGCAGCAAATGAAAAGCGCAAAATCGATTGATACACTCCCTGTCACGCATCGTTTTGGGCTTTAAACTATTTGCTGTCACTAACTTAAAAAG
>JABFST010000497.1 GCA_013140465.1 Methylococcaceae bacterium | reverse complement strand
GTTAAAAGCTTCATAATATGGGTTGCCACTCCCTGTTTTTCAAGGGTAAACAGGGGGTTGGGGGCTTAAGTTGGCGCGTATGGGCCCTATGGACCCCAATCTCGACGTCGGGGCCACCTATTGCTGTATCCAATATCTGTATAACCTTTTCATATCTATTCATGTCGCGGTCTTCCTTTGCTAGTTAAATGAGTTGCAAAAAGTTAGCGTGTGTTTTTCTCTGCCTACTTACAGGAAATACGGCATTAAAATAAGAATGGCCTTACATGGCGACTTATTTCTAAGCACTTATATGGGATCCAAGTAGATCCGATATTTTATTACGCATTAATTTATTTCGGCAAACTTAGGATGGTATAAATGACGACGAAATATCTTCATTTTGAAAACATGGGTATTTAAAATATTAAGTGCTGACATACTAATACCATAACTTAATTTCCACAAGTTTTTTATGTGTTTTGTGCAAAACTTCACAACCCCCCAAAACCCAAAAACCCCCGCCACATTGCAAGCCCCCGTTGTAGCCCTCATAATGCCTAGCCATTGCCCTACTATCTGCTAACTTAACTACCATGCTTGCCACTCTTGTCCGTTTTTCTATCCGTTTTTATGGTCTGGTCATCGCGTTGGCGGTGTTGGTGTTGGTGTATGGGGGGTATCGGTTGGGGACGGCGGGGCTGGACATTTTTCCTGAGTTTTCGCCTAAGCGGGTGATTATCCAAACCGAGGCGGCGGGGCTTACGGCGGAGCAGGTGGAGGTGTTGGTGACGCGGCAGGTGGAAACGGCGGTGAGCGGGTTGGTGGGTTTGGCGACGGTGCGCTCGGAATCGATACCCGGCTTGTCGATTGTGACGGCTACGTTTGACGAACACAGCGATGTGTACCGCAATCGGCAATTGGTCGGCGAGCGTTTGGCGGGCTTGGCGGGGCAATTGCCGTTGGGGGTGATGCCTGTGGCTGTGCCGTTGTCGTCGTCTTCGGCGACGGTGTTGACGATAGGCTTAAATTCTAAAAGCAAAG
This sequence comes from Methylococcaceae bacterium, assembly GCA_013140465.1. Lineage (GTDB taxonomy): Bacteria > Pseudomonadota > Gammaproteobacteria > Methylococcales > Methylomonadaceae > Methylobacter_C. The sequence goes on along the minus strand of JABFST010000497.1, from coordinate 4,883 downwards.
ACTTGTTGGCGTTACGCAGTTTGGTGGATGCAACGCTGGTGCCGCGTTTGTTGGCGGTGCCGGGGGTGGCGGATGTGAATGTGTTTGGCGGCGAGGTGGCGCAATTGCAGGTGCAGGTGGATCCGGTGCAGTTGCAACGCTTTAATTTGGCGATGGACGATATTATTGGCGCGGCCTCGCAAGCGGCGAGCATTCAGGGCAGCGGTTTTATTGAAAATGCCAACCAACGCTTTACTTTGCAAGTCACCGGGCAGCCGATAACGCCCGCTCAATTTGGTAAAGTGGTGGTGAGGCACGCGCAAGGGCAAACGTTGACTTTGGGCGAGGTGGCAACGATTGCTTATGCCGCCGCCCCTGCGATGGGTGCGGCGCAAATTATGGGGCAGCCCAGTATTGTGATGATGGTGATTGGGCAATATGGCGCGAATACCTTAACGGTGTCCAAGCAAGTGGAACAGGCGTTACAGGCGTTGTCGCCAATGTTTGCCAACGAGGGGATACAGTTTTATCCGCATTTGTTCCGTCCGGCTGATTATATTGAGCAGTCGGTCAGCAATTTGTCGGGGCATTTGTTGATGGGCGGCTGGTTTGTGATGTTGGTGTTGTATGCGTTTTTGTTTAATTGGCGCACGGCGTTTATTGCGGCGTTGGCGATACCCGTGTCGTTGTTGGGCGCGGTGGTGGTGCTGCTGGAAACGGGGGTGAACCTTAATATTATGGTGTTGGGCGGCTTGGCGATTGCGCTGGGCGAGGTGGTGGATGATGCGATTATCGATACCGAAAACATTTTCCGGCGCTTGCGTGACAACCGTATGATGGATGAGCCTTTGCCCACCAGCCATATTGTTTATACGGCCTCGTTGGAAGTGCGCAGTTCGGTGGTGTATGCGAGTTTTATTGTCGCGCTGGTGTTTGTGCCGTTACTGACTTTAAACGGTGTTGCCGGACGCTTGTTTGCGCCGTTGGGCTATTCGTATATTTTGGCTATCTTAACGTCGTTAGCAGTGGCACTGACCTTAACCCCGGCCTTGTGTTTTGCCTTATTGGGCAATAATCACCAAAAAAGTGCCGAGCCGCCGTTGTTGCGTTGGCTAGTGCCGCAATACCAACGGCTGTTGGGCGCGGCGTTCCGGCATTTTAAGGCACTGTTGGTGTTGGCTGTGTTGGCGTGTGCGCTGGGGGTTTCGGCGTTGTTTAGTTTGGATAGCCAGTTTTTGCCGGAATTGCGCGAAGGCCATTATATCGTCCATACCACCAGCATTCCCGGGACTTCGCTGCAAGAATCGTTACGCATCGGCAGCCAATTGACGGCGCAGTTCCGCCAGATTAAGGGCGTGGAATCGGTTTCGCAATGGGCGGGACGGGCTGAACGCGGTGCGGATACTTATGGCAGCCATTACAGTGAATACGAAATCCGCTTGCAGCCGCTATCAGGCCAAGAACAACAGCAAGTGCTGGAACACATACGCGGCATTTTAGCGGCGTTTCCGGGCATCGTGTTCGAGGCCAACACGTTTTTGACCGAACGCGTCGATGAAACTATTTCTGGTTATACCGCGCCTGTGGTGGTCAATTTATATGGTAATGATTTAACTAGTTTGGATGCCAAGGCACAAACCTTGGCGGAGATTATGCGCGGCATAGACGGTGCGGCGGATGTGCAAGTGCGCTCGCCGCCGGATACGCCGCAGTTGCAAATAGAACTTAACCTCGACCAGCTTGGCTTGTTAGGCTTAAGGCCGCAGCAGATTGTGGATACTTTACAAGCGGCTTATGAAACGCGGGTCGTGGGCAAGCAAGCGTTGGGCAATAGGCTGGTGAATGTCGCCGTGGCCTTAGCCCCCGAACTACGGCAGCATCCCGAAGTGCTGGGGCAATTACCGATCCGTAGCCAAGACGGGGCATTAATCCGTCTGGAGCAAGTCGCGCAAATCCGTGTGCTGTCTAGCCGTTACAGTATTTTGCATCAGGGCGCGCAACGCCGACAAACGGTCACTTGCAAAGTGTTGGGCCGCGATGTGGATGCGTTTATGCACGAGCTTAAAACCCGTGTGCTGCAAGCCCTGCCCGTGACCGCCGACAGTTACCCCGAATTTACGGGTGCGGCGGTGGAACAGGCCACCGCGCGTACCGAACTGATCGTTCATGCTTTATTGGCGGGGGCAGGGGTGTTGATGCTGATTTATATCGCCGTCGGCAGTTTGCGCAATGCCTTGTTGGCCTTGGCGAATTTGCCGTTTGCGTTGCTGGGTGGCGTGGCGGCAGTGGTGCTGACCGATGCGGTGTTGTCGGTGGGTTCGGTGGTAGGTTTTATCACTTTGTTTGGTATTACCGTGCGCAACAGTATTATGCTGATTGCCCATTACCGCCAGTTGGTGGTTATCGAGGGCTTGCCGTGGACGCTGGACACCGCCATACAAGGCGCAAAACAACGGTTGCCATCTATTTTAATGACGGCGTTGGTGACGGCATTGGCGATGTTGCCTATAGCCTTGAACAGCGACAATCCCGGGCGCGAAATTATGGGGCCGATGGCGGCGATTATTGTCGGCGGTTTGGCATCGTCTACGCTGTTAAATTTGCTGTTGTTGCCGGGGGTGTTGTTGCGCTTTGGGCGGTTTGATGCCCGTCAATAAAGGCAGTCTGGCGTTTTGCACCTGTGGCTTGCAGTATGGTATGTTAGTGTTTTACCCGCGTAATTCGGCACGGACAGTATGTTTCTTAAAAAACTCACCTTGACGCATTTTAAATGCCTTGCAAACATTGAACTTTCGTTTGCCCAAAGCCCGTCAGACAACCGCAAATGGACGCTGATTTTGGGCGAAAACGGTACTGGCAAAAGCAATCTGCTGAAAGTCTCTCCCACATAAGTCAAAATCAAATACTTAAAAACATAAGTGGATTTTGATGGTGTGTTTCATAATATGTCCACAGTCTCGATACCTAAGCTCTTATTTTCGTTTGTTGTTGCCAGTATTACCCCCACCTTTTTGTTAATTTTTTTATAGATGGAGTTACCGATGAAAAAAACTTTAACCGCATTATTGCTGTTGTCTTTGGGCCTGGTCAGTGTGGATGCCAGCGCAACCTCATATCCTGCCAGAATGGGCACAAAACTGGGCAATGGCATTGCCAATGTCGTGACGGGGATTGCCGAAATACCCAAAACCATTATCGTCAGCAACCGCGCCAATGGGGCTGCCTATGCCGCTACCGCAGGTTTTGTCAGCGGTTTGTTCCATACCGTAAGCCGCACCTTGTTGGGGGCTGGCGATATTGCCACTTTTATGATCCCCACCAAGCCTATCGTAAAGCCTGATTTTATTTGGCAACACTTTGACCAAGAAACCAGCTACAGAAAAACGTGGGAATTGTTGCCTTAAACCCTAGCATCGCCTTGTTGCGGGCAACACTGTTGCCCGCGCTGCCTTTAACTTTTAGCCTTTTGTTTATGAGCGAAATATCCCCTTACGATGCCCAATTTTCCAGTGTGATTGGGCAAGACTATGACATGTTGCAGTTGATTTGCCCTGCCGCGACAGAAATGAGCCGTTTGGTCGGCACCGCAGCCGCTAGTTATGCGCAGCACACCGACGCTTTCCCCTTGCACATCATTGAACTTGGCGGCGGTACCGGGATTACGACCTTGTCGTTATTGATGGCAACCGAGGCTAGCCAGATCCTGAGCATAGACAACGAACCGACTATGCAAAACCAAGCCAAGCAACGCCTACAAGCATGGCAAACCGAAGGCCGTTTGCGCTTTTCGGCTGATGACGCCTTAACGGCTTTGCAACAGCTTGCCGACAATAGCGCGGACCTAGTGGCGACGGCGTACACGCTGCACAATTTTTTGCACAGCTACCGCAAGCAAGTGATTAAGGAAATTTTTCGTGTCCTTAAGCCCGGCGGACAATTTATCAATGGCGACCGTTATGGCTTGGATGACCTTAGCCAGCATACGCGCACGGTACAGGCCGAAATCAGCCATTACTTTAAAGTGCTGTTGCCGCTAGGGCGCAACGATTTGTTGGAGCAATGGATCGTGCATTTGTTTAATGACGAATCTGAACCTCATGTCATGCGTGAAACGGTTGCTGTGCAACAATTGCTGGATACGGGTTTTGTGCAGGTGGGGGTGGCGCATAGGCAAGCTGTGAATGCCTTGGTGACGGCCTTAAAGCCTAAGCACTAAGGGCTTAGTTGTCGAGTTTGTCCAGCGCATAGGCAGAGGTGGTCAGCATCACGGTTGATTGGGGTGTGCTAGGCGAGTCTAGCCGCCGCAACGAAAGTATCCGTTTGGTGTGGCTGGGTATGGGATGGGCATAACCTAGGCAAAAACCTACACTAAGGCCGTTCATGGCTTCGATATCTTCACAGTTTGGCCGGTAAACCCTGATGCCGTAGTCTAAATCTGGGGAAAAGAAGCGGAACAAGCTTATATAGCTCTCAGTATAGACTTGTTTTGGCACTATCAAGACTGAGGATTGGTCAGGACGAAAAAGGACTGTACTCAAGGCTGCCACGTCTGTCGCAAAGTAATCAATACGTTCATACTTGGGGGCAAAGAAAAATGGCCGTACCTGTTGTACCCGCCAGCCCCCCGGAATATGATACAAACCATTGTAGACTAGGGGCTGTGAAAATAAAGCGATTGCCACTGCCACCGCAATAGTGGCTTTTAAGGCTAATTTATTGGCCTGTACCAGCAACAGTCCCCAACCAGCCGATGACAACAAAAACAAAGGCAGAATTAGCGGCGTCATCATCCGCGTTTGGGCAGGTCCCCCAGATAAAATTTGCGGCAGCCAAGGCAAGGCTGCCAGCAGTAACCACCCACCCCCAAAACGGACGAGTCCAGACCTTCCCGCCCACCAAAAACT
>JABFST010000387.1 GCA_013140465.1 Methylococcaceae bacterium | reverse complement strand
CATGAATGGTTTGCTTGTTTATAGGGGCCATCCCTTGTGGTTGCCCTGTTTGACGCTACTGAGCTTGCGGTTGCCAGCCGTTTTGATTTTTAGGTAAAAAACACGCGTGGATAGGCAACCCTACGCGGCTGTCTTGGGGCAACCACAAAGGATTGCCCCTACGCGTTATTGCGTGCGCACAGGTGCGGCAGTGTTGTCCAAAGGCAATTTGCGCAAATCATCCCAATCGGTGTCTGATCCCAATTCCCAACCCCGCATATTGAGTTTTTGCAGGATAGCAGCGGCTGCGGCATCATCCGCCATGCCATAAAGCCCTTTGGCAACAGCCTGTTGCACGGCTTCGGGTACGCGCGGATGCACGGCTAATGCGTGTGGCGTAAACGTGTCGGTACGCCATAGGATGCGCAGTTGGTCACGGATTTCGGCGGGTGCTGCCTCTAATGTCCGCACCACGCCGCCCCCTGCGGGGTATATTCCGCGTGCGACCGAGTAATACACGGAATCATGGGAATTGACGAAATGGGGAGTAAAGGCAATGCCTTGCTTGCTGAGCTGCATACGCGGCAATACACTGGCGGCAAAAGACGCAGGGGCCGGAAAAGCCAAATCTTTACCCGCCAATTGGCTAATATCGGTGTAGCTGCTGTCTTTGCGTACGACAACCACGCCTTGTAAACGCGTGCCTTTTTCTTTAGCCAAGGCACGGTAGCCCGGCGTGGCGCTAAACACGACATAATGGTAGGGGTTCATGTAGGCAAAATCGTACTCACCTTTAGCCAGGCGCTGCTCAAATTCGGGAATGCTAGGTGCAGTCTTAAAACTAAGCGTCACGCCAGTGCTTTGCTGTAAATACGAAAGCATAGGCGTCCAGTTTGCCGCCAACACCGCCGCCGCCTGTTGCGGTACGATGCCGACAGTATAGGTTTGCGCTTGTGCCAGAACCGAAAAGGCCAAGCCTGCAATCATAAGGATTAGGTGTAAAAAACAATGGGTAAACTTACGCATAGAAATCCCTGGGGTGAGTATCCCGCTAATATTAGCAATATGCCTAAAGATCAGGCAGCAAAGTTATTAATAAGCAACTAAGATGCCATCATTTAAAATTGCAGCAGTCGCGCATTAAGGCGGTCATGCCGTGGTTATTATCGCCGCCATAGCACTGGTTAAAAACCATAAGTGTTGCAATTTGCAAATCGTCGAGTCGCAATATGCAAATCCCCTCCATTTCAGCAAGTCGGCTAATTTTGCGGGGATTTTAGGTAATCTGTAATAAGATATGGTTTGCCGATAGTTCCATATTAGGTTTATTTGCACACCTTTTATTAGGGATGCCATCACCCTTTTTGCTGAGCGCACAGTTCGTTTTTGGGGTTGTATCCTTAGGAGGATGTCGTAAAAGAGAGCTGGTTTTCCCAGTGCCATTGCCGATCAGGCAACGTCTAAAGCCGTTGCACTCCAGCGGCGATTGCTTAACTGTGGGCAATCAGCCTTAGCTACCTTACCTTGCGCATCACGCCACCAACAACTGCATGACTATTTTCAACTGACATGAGCTTTCGCCTTAAAACCATTTTGGGCATTGCGTTTATTGAAGCCTTACTATTGCTGGCCTTAGTCATCATGAGCCTGGCGTATTTGCGCGAATCTAACCAAGAAGAACTGCAACGCCGCGCCACCTTAGCCGCCACCCTGCTGGCGACCGCCACTAATGATGCGGTCTTGTCCACCGACCTGGCGCGGCTAGAACAATTGGCGTCCGATTTTTTAAAAAACCCGGGGGTGGTCTATGTGCGCATCGCCGACCGCGATAGGTTGCTGGTGCAAACGGGCGATGCGAAAGTCTTACAACGCCCGTTCCGCGCCGACAGCACCTTGGATTTAGTCGATGACAATGTGTTCGACACTTTTGCAATTATTAAGGCGGCAGGCCAAGATTACGGCAGGATAGAGTTAGGACTATCGATTACAAGCATTCAGGCCGTCATAAAAGAGGCTCGCCAACTCACGGTGGGCTTAGCTTTATTGGAGATGGTTTTGGTCGCGCTGTTTTCTTTGCTGTTGGGTAATTATCTGACCCGCCAACTGCGCGATCTGGAAAATGCCTCTAACCGCATTGCCTTGGGCAATTTCAATGCCCACCTGCCCGTGCGCGGCAAAGACGAATTGGCGCGGGTCGCCAAGGCGTTTAACAGCATGTCTACGCGCATGGGCAATATCTACCAAGCTTTGCAGCTGGCGTTGTCCGAATCCAGGCAAAAAGGCGAACGCTTGCAAGCGATTGTCGATTCACAATTGGATGGCTTGATAGCCATCGACCGCAAAGGGGCCATCACTTTATTTAGCCATTCGGCTGAACAGATTTTTGGCTACGCCGCCGATGAAGTGCTAGGGCGCAATGTGAGCGTGCTGATGCCCGAGCCTTACCGCAGCCATCATGATAACTATATGCACAGCTATTTGTACACGGGCGACCGACGCGCGATAGGCGTAGTGCGCGAAGTTCAGGGTCGGCGTAAGGACGGCAGTATTTTTCCGGTTGACCTGGCAATTTCTGAACTGAAATCCGTCGATCAAATGGGTTTTCTGGGGCTAGTGCGCGACATCACCGAACGAAAACTGATGCTAAACCAATTGCAAACCAGTGAAAGCATGAAAAAAGCGATGCTGGAATCTAGCTTGGATGCGATTATCACCATTGATGAAAACAGCTGCATTTGCGAATTTAACCATTCTGCCACAGCCATTTTTGGCTACGAATTAGACGAAGTGCTAGGTCAATCGATGACCACATTGCTGATCCCAGAACGCTATCGGAACGCACACGAACAAGGCTTGGCGCATTATTTGGCAACTGGGGAAGCCAACGTGTTTGGGCGGCGCATTGAAATAACCGCCCTGCACCGCTTGGGCCATGAGTTTCCGGTAGAACTTGCCATCACCCCCATCAACCAAGCTGGCAGCCATTACTTTACGGCCTTTTTGCGCGACATTAGCGAAACCAAAGCTGCCGAGGACGCCCTACGCCAAGGCCGCGAACAGGCCGAGCAAGCCAGCCGCGTCAAATCGCAATTTCTGGCGATGATGAGCCATGAAATCCGCACCCCGCTGACCGCCATTTTAGGCACACAAGAAATGTTGGCGGAAACCGCTTTGGACGACATCCAAAAAACCCATCTGCAACTGGGGCGCGAAGCCAGCACCAGCCTGTTAAGCCTTATTAACGATATTCTGGATTTGACCAAGGTGGAAGCGGGCAAACTGGAATTGGAAAACACGGTGTTTGATGCCCGCCAAACGATTGCCGACGTGGTGCAACTGGTAGAAGCCAAGGCCAAAGCCAAAAACCTGTTGTTGATGAGCCTGATAGAGCCGGATGTCAACGCCTGGATTAGTGGCGATCCGTGGCGCTTACGGCAAATCTTATTAAACCTGATGACCAATGCGATTAAATTTACCCACCAAGGCATGATTACCGTGAAGCTGTCCATGTGCCCACAGGCCACAGACGGCGTGTTGTTGTTTGAGGTGACGGACACCGGCATAGGCATCGCCGAACATATCCAGCCCAAATTGTTTGAATTGTTCATTCAAGCCGACCCTTCCGACACCCGCAAATACGGCGGCAGTGGTTTAGGGCTGGCAATTTCCAAACGGCTAGTCGAATTATGTGGCGGGAAAATGGGTTTGGACAGCCGTGCGGGCATAGGCAGCCATTTTTGGTTTAGTTTTGGCAACGCAGCAGAAGCACCAGATTTGTCGTTATTGCCGGAAGCCACGGCGATAACGGCTGACGAGAACCCGCCGCCTCCCGCCCAGTTATTGCTGGTGGAAGACAGCCCCACCAACCAAGCCGTACTTTTATCGATGCTGCGTGGCGGCGGGCATCGGGTTGATGTCGCCAATAGCGGCAGTTCCGCGATTGCGACCGTAGAGGCAAATCCACATTACGATTTGATATTTATGGATGTGTCCATGCCCGACATGGACGGCATGGAAGCCACCCGACGCATACGCGCACTGGGCGGTGCGGCTACCCAAATCCCGATTATTGCAATGACCGCCCACGCCGTTAAAGGCTATAAAGAATTGTGCCTGTCTGCGGGCATGAACGGTTATGCCACCAAACCTATCAGCAAAGCCAACTTGTTGGCCTTAGTCGGGCAATGGCGTGGTCATTCTGCGCCCGCCGCTGCCAGCGCGCCTGTCGCAGCAGCACCGATTGAAAACACCCGCGTATTGCTGGATGAAAACGTGCTGCTCAACATGGCGCAGGAAGCGGGCATGGACAATGTTGTGAAATTCTTGCACATTTTCATGGATGAAATCGTAACCCGCCGCGCTGCGATACAAGCCGCCATCATCCAGCAAGATTTAACGGTATTGGGGCGTGAAGCCCATACTTTAAAAAGCGGGGCCGCCACGTTTGGAGCTATCGCCTTGTACGAGGCCGCTTTGGCGATGGATTTGTGCCGCCGTAAAGCCGATATTGCGGCAGCCTTGGTGGCTGCCGAACAATTATTGCCCTGCGTAGAAACCACTTTAACCGTTTTGGCTGCGTTTTGTGAACAACACGCCAACGGCTAAAGCCGTTGCTCTGTGGCTGTGGAAGAGCTAGGTTATTGGTAATAACGCCGATACAAATCGGCAAAATCTTTCAGCGTAGCATCGGCGTGTTTAAAGAAATAGCGGTAAGATTCGCAGAAATGGTTATGCCCGTGGTCTTTAGGGTCTCGGACACGGTCTTTAATGCAGCCGCCATAACATTGTTTAAGCCATTCACAACTGCGGCATTCGGCGTTTAAATTGGCTTTTTCTAGGCCAAAAGCCGTGTGTTCGGCGGAGGTAAAGGCTTTGTACAACGAGGTTTGGTGGACATTGCCCAGTTTGCGGTCTTTCTCGACAAAAAAGTCGCAAGAAAAAATATCGCCGTTGTGTTCCATCACTAAATAATCGTTGCAGGTTTTGTGAAAAATGCAGTGGTCGGGGGTCATGCCGACATAGCTTTGCAATACCGAATCAAACCAACGGATAGAGGTTTTTTGTTTTAAGTTAGGGTAATCAAAATCCTTGACCCACAACTCAAACACTTCATATAAAAACCGCCCGTAGTCGAGTGCGCCTACCGTATAGTCTGCTGCTTGTCCGGGGTTTTCAGGGTCTAGCTCAACAATAGGGCTGAACTGCATGAACAAAAAATCGTTTTCGACAAAAAACTGGTAGATTTCTTGGGCGTAATTCACCGAATAATCGCTGATGGTAGCCAGCACATTAAACGGGACTTGTTCTTGCTGCATCAACAAAGCACTGTCGTATACGGCTTGGAACGTGCCTTTGCCTAAGGCATCCAAGCGGTAATAATCATGCACGGCTTGCGGGCCGTCTAAGGACAATCCCACCAAAAAGTTTTCTTTGCGCAAAAAATTTGTCCAGTTTTGGTCCAGCAACATGCCGTGGGTTTGCAAAGAATTATGGAATATCCTGCCTTTGGCGTAATGCTTTTGCAGTTCTATGGCGTGCTGGTAAAAATCTAGGCCCATAATCGTGGGTTCGCCGCCTTGCCACACAAACGTCGGGTTGTTTGAACACGCAAACATTTGTTCAATCATCTTGCGCAAAGTGGCTTCATTCATACGATGACCTGAGGGCGTGCCTTCGTACAAGTCCTGTTTTTCCAGATAAAAACAATACTTACAACGGAGATTGCAAAACGCACCCATCGGCTTGAGGACGATACTTTGTAACATGAGGTATTCCTTGAGGTAAAAAATCCACTGTAAGGCTTGGTTATTGCGCCTATAGGCAAGGCAGATAGTATATTTTTATCTCCGAAACCGCAAACCGCAACACCCTTAAAGGCATTTGCCATTGCCTTAAAACCAGCTGTTTTAGTTGCCAAAACAACACATTTGCCGTAAAAATACCCGCCTGTGGTGAATAGTTACTTTTATTATCAAATAAGCAGGTTGTAATACCGCTTTAGATTTTTTATTTTTTAATGCCGCCAAACCACTGCAATAGCCTCCTAATTATGGCTTAACAGACTGGTTGTTCTGCTTTAAATGCTTGAAAGTCATCCACTTATTATGACCCTAATTATTGTTTATTTTTATAGGGCATCCCCCTATAATGAAACGCCTTTAAGCGACATACCTGCGACCTGCAGCGGCTTAAGCCGTTATGTGACGTATGTAAAATAATATGAGTACATGTCATACTTGGTTTTGATTTTTTTTGGCACGTTACTTCTGGCGAGTCGGGTTTCCCATTAAGCGAGGTACATCTCTTGTTGTTTGGCATGTGTGCTACAAACATACAGCAAGGACATCACCCACTGGCACGAGGCAGCTTAGACTTACGCAACCTTTTGAGAGGATTATTGAAATGTTTAAAAAGAAAAACAACCTACGGACCGCTATCCTAGCGGCTTGTATGGGGGCTAGCTTAAATGCTTATGCGGGGTCGCCCACCCAACCCAATATCGTCACGATTATGGTTGACGATATGGGCTATTCCGATTTTGGCATGTTTGGCAGCGAAATTGACACCCCTAATATTGATGCACTCATCAGCCAAGGCACGCAACTTACCAATTACTATTCCGCCCCTACATCAACACCCGCTAGGGCCATGTTTTTTACCGGACGAGACAACCACCCAGCGGGTGTAGGCAATATGGATGGCTATTCGCCAGACCGTCCGCCGCAAAAAAATGTACCCGGTTATGAGGGCCGTTTAACCAGCAACCTGCCCATTTTTCCTGAATTGTTGCAAGCCAATAATTACCACACCATTATGACTGGCAAGTGGGATTTAGGTGACAAACCTGGCGAATATCCTTCTGACCGTGGCTTTAATGAAACCTTGGTGCTGTTGCCGGGTGGTGACGTGCATTTCTTGTCAGACAAAGACGGCAAGTTAATTACTAGCCAACCGCCAGGCTATTACAAAAACCTTAACATCACCACGCCTTACAACAAAAACGGCAAGCAGTTCTCGGCGTTTCCGCCCAATGCGTTTTCTACCGATTTTTATACCGACGAAGCGATTAAGCTGATTGACGCGCGGCCGGACACCACGAAGCCGTTTTATGCCAACATTGCCCATATCGCCCCGCACGGGCCGTTTCAGGCACCGCAAAATCTAATCAACAAATACTTGTCTACCTATGGGCAAGGTTGGGATAAGTTGCGTGTGCAGCGTTTTGAAAAACTTAAGAGTTTAGGGCTGGTTAAAGCCAATGCCGTATTGCCGCCACGGCAAGTGGAAGTGTTGCCGTGGGACAAATTGTCGGCTGACCAACAAGCGGTTGAAATCAGGCGCATGGCAGCTTACGCGGGCTTAATCGATAAGTTTGACCAAAGCGTAGGTAAATTGGTGCAACATTTAAAAAACATCGGCGAATACGATAACACAGTGTTTTTTGTCATGTCCGACAACGGCGCTGCCGCTATTGAAGCGGGTAGCCCAGCCAAACAAGCCTTTGTCAACAGCCAATTCACCAAAGACTCTATCGACGTGCTGTCTAATATTGGCGCTGCTAAATCCTTTATTCCACCGTCACCCGGCTTAGGCATGTTAAACAATACGCCTATGAACCGCTTTAAGGCGGAAACCTTTGAGGGTGGCATCCACACCGCGGCGTTTATGTTTTCACCCAAAGCCGATGCCCGATCTAAAGGGGCGAAATACAACTGCCTTACCACGGTCATGGATATTTCAGCGACCATCTTAGATATATCTAAAACCGTTTATCCGACTACCTATAAGGGCGTACCTATAGCTGCACTCGACGGACAGACTATGAACAATGTGTTTAGGGGCGACCTCAACTGCCCTAACGCAAGCCGTTCCTTAAGTTTTGAACAAGACAGTGCCAAAATGGTACGCGTAGGCCAGTGGAAATTGGCACAACAATGGAATGATAAAAACCAACGTTGGGATGGTTATTTCTATTTGTTCAACTTGGCTAACGACCCGTTTGAGCAACGCGATTTGTCCAAATCCAACCGTCCGGTTTACAACACGCTGTTGCAGATTTACAAAACCTACGCCACCAAAAATAGGGTCATCGATATAGGGCCACGTATATACTCGCCGATTGCCGACTTAAAAATGGTACCCGCAATGACCGGCGGCATGATTTTAGGCGGCAGCCAAGTCAATTACCTGACTTTCCAACACGTCCCAATATTGCCACAAGTGGCATCACCCACCTCGATACCCGCACGGCCCGCGTTGCCTGGCCCCAAGTTGGGTGATGTGTGGGATGTGGCGGCCGAGCTTTATCCGCCCACATTGCACCAAGGCAAAAGCGCACAAGTCATGGTCGCTTCTTACCATAAAGAAACAGGCACTTGGCGGGCTTTCAAGCAAGTTAAGAATGTCAATGGTCATGCGCAAAGCACTGTGACGGCACTGCCCGATCAAATAGATGACGGCTCTACATTGCCGCCCGATTTCAACCGCGTACCCAAATTTATCCCCACGATAAGCAGCTTACCCGCACGTTTTGAGCTGCCTATTTTTGAGGACAAATTGACTAATGTCAGCTCAGGCAACAAACCTACGTTTGCGGTCGGTACGCATTATTTTTGGGTCGCCTACAAGCTAAGCGACGGTACGATCCAACGCAACGCCACACCGATTACCGTCACCGTGGCTCCAGCACCCGCACCTGCGCCCAAATAGCAAAGGCCAACAATCACCCATACTTGAATACAATTTGGCATAAACGCAAGTCGGTTTACCCGCTAACAATGGTTAGGCCGGCTTATCAACGAGGAGTAACATCACTATGAAAAAATTAATCTTAGGCATTACGGCACTTGCTGGCTTAGTCAGTGCCGTAGCCAGTCATGCCGAAGTGCCTAATTCATTAGGTTATATCGCGCCCAATAAAACCGCGACCATCTACTGCGGTGCTAGCCGTTTTTTTCCTGGCAGCCCGCCAACCACGATTGTGGCGAATGAAAGAGTAGGTGGATTGGAAACTAATTTCTTAGTGACCAACACCTCCGAAGACAAAACGCTGGAAATTGTAAAAATCGACATTTACGCGATGACGGGGGTATTAATTAGCCGACTAACGCCGCGCTCAATCATTCCAACGCCAGACGGCGACCCGTTTTTTAAATGGACTATAGCACCGCATGAAACCACCCGATTGCCCAACCAAGCCACTTTACCGCTAACGCAACAATCCAAGCCTTATTTGCTGTGGAATAATGTTGTGTTTACGGTAAAAAATGCAGGCCCCGGATCAATTCTTGCGCCGATGGTGTTTTCCGATTTTATCGAAAAAGAACTGCCATCCATAGGTGGTAATGTGTTGGCGCGCGTGCGTGCTGATTGCGTATACCGCTAAATCCGTTAGCGTATTTTTATAATCTACCATCGAGAAACATGATGAACACACAAAAATTCTTGTTTTGTGCCAGTGCGTTAAGCGGATTGCTAATGGCGACCGCCAGCGTTGCCGAACCTGTTGGTGCAAATGCTTTTATCAAATCCGCCAAAATTGTCTGTACTGCCACAATGACGGGCGACGTGCCTTTATTCACAGTGCCCGGTGCAACCCAGCAAAAAGGCATAGAGTCCAGCTGGTTAATCACCAACACGTCCCACACCATCCCTTTAAAAATCACTAAAATTGATTCTTACGGCATGGACGGCAAGCTACTGACTAGCGTTACCCCAGCTTCCGCACCTGATTTAAAAACCGAAACCGCAGTTTCGGGCGCGGTTATTTTTGATTGGACAGTTGAACCCCACCAACTGGTCCGTTTCCCGCACGATTACACTATGGTGTATCCGGTTAATGGTGTAGGTGGCACTAGCCCTAGCTTAGTGCAATGGTATAACGTAGTCATTTCCGTAGAAAGCGGCATTAAAGGCAAGGCTATTTCTGCACCTACCGTCACGACGGCAATGGTAGAACGCACCGAGGATTTAAAAGTAACGCCGAAAACCAACTTTGTCTTGTCACGCACGCGTAATGATTGCAAATACATGATGTAAGGCATTACTTAAATTCCATCGTAATCCATCCCGCCCCCTATTCGCGCCCCACTGCTTTGTGAGTGCGACCGCAGATAGGGGGCGGTTTTCCGTAAGTGGCATCTACCTTATGAGCATGACAATGAATAAACCATTACTCTTGGCTATCGCTTGTATTCTGCTAACTCTCGCTGCTCCACCCCTACTTTTGCAATCTTGGATCCATTAAATCCAAACTGCCAGATGATGACCTAATAACAACAGGCCATTTTTTTAGCGCATTGTTTTACAAATAGGCTTTCCAAATTTTACGCGTGCGGTTAATGTACGCAGCGGAATTGCCCAAGCCACCCAAATCAAAACCTTAATATAGGCACTTATAAAAACTGGGACATAGGCACAGCAAAGTTCTTGTTACCATCCACTATTTATTAATCTGGACACACTCATGGACAATCAGCAAAGCACCAAAGACGCCGCTTTAGCGGTTTCATTAGCGATACAAAATGATGAATGGGACACCTTAGACGGCCTACTCGCCGATGGGTTTACTTACTCCGGCGATGGCCTGGTTTTTAATAAGGACGAATATATTGGTTTTATGCAGGACATGAAGTCCGCGTTTTCCGGCATGAAAATGGAGTTTAAGCATGTCTTGGTTGATGGCGAATTTGTCACTATCAATTTTTCTTCCAAAGCCAAAAATGTCGGCAAATTTATGGGTGCGCCCGCGACCAAAAAAAATATAGAAGTCAACGGCACGCTGATAAGGCAAATGCGTAACGGCATTGCCATACAAGAATGGCAAACTACCGACCTTTTGGGCTTAATGACCCAAATGGGCTTTGGCGCATTGTTTGGCTATGCCGTCGCAATTGGCTTATTCAAAGTAAAACCCAAAAAGCCTGTACGCAAATAAGCGGCGCTTTATATTAGAAAAGTCAGTAAGTAAAACGACATTAAAGCCCCTCTGCCTAAGGGCGTTTAATATAGATTTATCAGCTTCTGACTCTCTATAACACGCACCCGCAGTGGAGCTACGCGATGACCGCTCTCATTGAGTGGCTATAAGCTAGCTCCATTTTTTGTCCAGCCCCCGGCTAAATCTGTAAAATAGCCGCCTCACCGCTTACCCTGACCACCATTGATCGACCATGAGCACACCCCAACAAAACCTCCCCGAAAAAATTTTAGAACTCAGCCGTGGCTTTCAGCTATCGCAATGCTTGTTTACCGCCACCGCGTTGGGCATACCCGACCAGTTAAAAGACGGCCCCAAACACTGCGACGAATTGGCGCTCGCCACTCAAAGCCACAGCCCGTCGCTATACCGATTATTGCGGGTGCTGACCAGCATCGGACTGGTCACCGAAATTTCGCCACACACCTTTGAAGGCACTGCCTTAGCCGCTTGCTTGCAAACCGACGCGCCCAACTCGTTAAAAGATTTTGTCTTATTGCGTGCCGAACAATATTACCAATGCTGGCAAGATTTGACTTACAGCATCCAAACGGGCAACAGTGCCTTTGAAAAAAACTTTGGCACTAGCCATTACCGCTATAACCAACAAACCCCAGAACTGTCCGAACGCTTTGATAAGATTATGAGCGTATTGGCGCAACGGCAAAAACAAGCCATTTTATCGGCTTATGATTTTTCTGGTTTGGACACTATTGTGGATATAGGCGGCGGACAGGGCAGCTTATTGATTTCTATCTTAGAGCGTTACCCTACGCTCAATGCCGTGTTGTTTGACCAAGCCGAAACCATAACACGCGCACATGAACTATTGGCGCAACACCAGCTAGAGCAACGCTGCCTGCCTGTTGCGGGCAGTTTTTTCGAGTCCCTGCCCGCAGGTAAAGAACTGTATATCCTCAAGCACGTCTTGCACAATTGGGATGACGCACAAAGCTTACAGATTTTACAAAACTGCCGTTCGGCAATGGCCAGCGGAACAAAACTGCTGATTATAGAAGGCGTGATTACGGCACAAGCCAGCCAACGCACGGTGTTATTGGATTTGATGATGTTGGTGTCCTTTGACTCGGGCAAATTGCGCACCGAAGCCGAATTCCAAGCACTCTTGCAAGCCAGTGGTTTTAGGATAGAGCGTATTGTCAACACCCAGCTCGACATCAGCATTATAGAAGCCGTTGCGATATAACCTTTACTGCGGGCTTAACCAGGTATCCTAACCATGCAAAAAAATAGAGTCAGATATGGCGCCTACGGCATTATGCTGTGTTGCTTAGCTATTGAAAACAGCCACGCTGGCGGTTTTGCGGGGGGGATTACCACAGACAACAAAATTAATAAAAATGAACCGCTGCTGGGTACAAAAGAGGAAGCGGCAAACGGCTTGCTTGAAGCCGTTAGCGGTTACAACATCAATAATTCTGATTTTATGACAGCCGCCAAGCTTAAGGCCGGAGGCGCAATCGTAGCGGGCATTACCTATAACCCGGCGGCACCCACAGACCGTAGCAATTATCCGTTGACCTTTAATGACCGCAGCAACGAATTTCAATTTAACCGCTTCCGCTTGTTTTTGCAGCGCGAAATTGATACCACGGGTAGCCAATGGGATGTCGGCGGTCGGTTTGATTTTGTCACGGGTGCCGATGCGCGTTATGCCACCTCGGCGGGCTTAGATGACAAGTTCTCCCCCGAACACCGCTTTACCAAAATTGCCCTGCCACAGTTTTATCTACAAGTTTATGCCCCTTTTGGACGCGGCATCACTGCCCAAATCGGGCATTTTTTTACGCCTATCGGCTCGTTAAGCCCTTTTTATTCGGTATCGTACACAGCCTATAGCGAACCCTCTTCACATACGGGCATCCAACTATCCACACCCGTCAGCGACCATTTAACGCTGTCTGCGGGAGCTATTTTAGGATCCATGAACACGCTTGATAATTTTGGCCACAATTTAGAGGTGTGGAATTTTTTGGGTAGCGCGTCTTGGATCTATCAGGACACCACGGTATCCGCCGCGATTGTCACAGGCGATGACACCAGCGACGAAACCATCAATGGCATAGGCAAACAACGCTCCAACCGCACCCACGCCAGTTTTGTGTTTAACCATAATTTTTTCCAAAAATGGCATTATAAATTTCAGACCGACATCGGTTATCAGGCCATTGCCGTTAATGCCAAACCGGCACACTGGTACGGCATAGAACAAGGTCTCATGTACCAAGTCACCAACCAACTCAACGCTGGCATCCGCGCGGAATGGTTTAAAGACCAAAACGGCTTAAAAACCATGATGGATGGTATACCCGCCACTTACTACAGTATATCGGCGGGCTTGTTTTGGAAGCCGCTCAAATGGCTGACCTTACGCCCCGAGCTACGCTACGACGTCACCAACAACCCCGTCTTTAATGACTTGACCGACCGCCAGCAATTTACGTTTGCGACGAGTTTTGTCATTAAGCTTTAATGCCCTTATCGAGGAGATTTTACTTGTTTAACTTGAAGTGTGTTTATGTCTACTAACGAAAATCCGTCATTTTTTTGGCAGGCGGTTAGAAACAATGTCAAATTACAACGCAAAACCCCTGCCATCACCCCCGCAAACCGCTCCCAAGTGTTGCCCCTGTCCTTAGGGCAACAGCGTTTATGGCAGTTGGAACAATTACAAATCCATAACACCGTCCACAACCTGCGTGCCGCGTTTCGTCTGCAAGGGGTGCTGGAGGTGGCGGTGTTAAACCAGTGCCTGCAAGCCATCGTGCAACGCCACGAAGTGTTGCGCACCGAGTTTCCTGCCCGAGGCACAAAAGCCAGCCAATTTATCTTGCCCGAACTCACCATAGACTTGCCCTTGGTTTCCTTAGAAAACCGCAGTCGCGCCGACCAAGAACTAGCCATCGTCACTTATGCGGGCGAAGAAACCCAACTCCCGTTTGATTTGGAACAAGCCCCGTTACTGCGCTTTAAGCTGTTGCGCTTATCGCCCGAAGAACATGTGCTAATCCGCACCACCCACCATATTGTTTACGATATGTGGTCAGACAGCGTGTTTATGCGCGAATTGGCGGTCTTGTATAAAGATTTTTTACAAGGGAACGCCAGCTCGTTACCGCCCTTACCGATCCAATACGCCGACTTCGCCGCGTTCCAACAGCAACACATCGACACCCAAAGCGTGTTGGCGTATTGGCAACAACATTTGGCGGGACAACTGCCGTTATTGGCATTGCCCGTGGATCATGGCGCACAATTTGGTTATCACGGTGAAACCGAATACCAACAGCTCAACCCCGAGTTAAGCCAAACCCTGAGCGTTTTGGCTAGACAACAAGGCACGTCCTTGTTTGTAGTCTTGCTGGCGGCGTTTAAAGCCTTGCTGTTCCAATATACCCAGCAAAACGATATGCTATTATGTTCTCCCGTTGCCGGGCGTTATCAAGTTGAAACCAAAAAACTGATCGGATTTTTTAATAACTTATTGTTATTGCGCAATGACTTAAGCGGCGACCCCAGTTTCACCGAGTTGCTGGCGCGGGTCAGCCAAGTCACGCTCGATGCCACAGCGCACCAAGATTTGCCCTTGCAAGCCTTGTCCGACAGCTTGGGCATTCCCGCCAATTTATTGTCGCGGGTGATGTTCACCTTACAAAACGTACCCGCGATGCCAGAAAAAATGGCTGATGTCGCGATTAACCGTTTGGATATAGAAGAAGGCATAGCCAATTTTGATTTGTCGGTGTCGATACGCGAAAAAGACGGCGGCTATGTGGTGATTGCCCGCTACAAGACCGAATTGTTTAACCGTGACAGCATTCAAACCTTGCTGGCCCGTTACCTAGATTTGTTGGGGATAGTGGCAACAGAACCAACAATCCAGCTAAGCCAATTACCTACATTTGCCTATACGCCAATGACTCTCAGCAGCGCATCGGTATATATCGCCCCGGTGACGGAGTTGGAAAAATCCGTCGCCGACGTATGGCAAGACGTTTTACAACGGCAACAGATAGGTTTGTACGACGATTTTTTCAGTGTCGGCGGTTCGTCGTTGGCAATGTTACAAGTCAGCACCCAACTGGAAAAACGCCTAAACCGCAGCTGCGCCATCGTCGAATTGTTCAAACAACCCACGGTCAGCGCAATGGCAGCTTATCTGACCGCTACCGAAACCACCCATGAACCTGCTTTAGACGTTGATGCCTTTAAACAACGCGCCAACCAACGCAGAAACGCCTTAAGCCAACAAAAACAACTTAAATCCAGGAGACCACAGCATGACTGAGAATACAAATACCGAAGCGCTGGTAGAACCGCTTGCCATTATTGGTATGGCAGGGCATTTTCCGGGCGCGAAAAACCTCGACGAATTTTGGCAAAATCTCAGTAACGGTGTGGAATCGATTGAGTTTTTCAGTGATGAAGTGGCCTTGGCCTCTGGCGCAGACCCTGAACTGATAGGCAACCCCCATTTCGTAAAAGCCCACGGCGTGTTGGCGGATGTGGAGTATTTTGACGCGGGCTTTTTTAATATGAGCCCACGCGAAGCGCGGATCTTAGACCCGCAACACCGCGTGTTTTTGGAAGCCGCGTGGGAAGCGATGGAAAACGCGGGCTACGATGCCGAAAAATACGACGGGCAAGTCGGCGTTTATGCGGGTACGGCATTCAGTACCTATTTGCTGCGCAATATTTTGCCCAACAACTTGGTGCGTTTCCAAACTATCGACCGCTTGGAAATGGCCTTGACCAACCACAAAGACACCATGCCGATGCGCGTGTCGTTCCACATGAATTTAACTGGCCCAAGTATTTGTGTCGGCACCACCTGTTCCACCTCGTTAGTTGCCGTGCATCTTGCTTGCCAAGCCTTGTGGAGTTACCAATGCGATATGGTGATGGCAGGGGCGAGTTTTATCCGCACGCCATCACGCGAAGGGTATTTGTTCCAAGAAGGCATGATTTACTCACCCGACGGACATTTGCGCACGTTTGATGCCGATTCTAAAGGCATCGTCACAGGTGCGGGCGTGGGTGTGATTGTGGTCAAACGCTTGGCAGATGCGATTGCCGACGGCGACACCGTGCAAGCGATCATTAAAGCCACGGCCTTAAACAACGACGGTTCGACCAAAATCGGCTACACCGCGCCCAGTATCGGCGGACAAGCTAAAGTCATGGCGGAAGCGATGGATTTGGCGGGCGTGGCCTCGGATTCGGTTTCCTATATCGAAACCCACGGCACTGGCACCGAATTGGGCGATCCGGTTGAAGTCGCCGCGATGACCCAAGCCTTTAAAGCCACGGCAGAAAATCCTGACACCCAGAAAAAACAGTATTGCGCTATCGGCTCTGCCAAACCTAATATCGGTCACTTAAACCATGCCGCCGCAATCGCGGGCCTTATTAAAGCCGTGTTGGCCCTTAAGCACAAACAATTGCCGCCCAGCCTTAACTTTAACAAGCCCAATCCCAAAATTGACTTTGAAAACAGCCCGTTTTATGTCAACACCAAATTGCAAGATTGGCAAACCAATGGCGCACCGCGCCGCGCCGGGGTCAATGCTTTCGGCATAGGCGGCACGAACGGTCATGTAGTTTTGGAAGAAGCCCCAACGCCAGAAGCATCAAGCCACGCGCGTAGCCACCAAGTGTTTATGCTCAGTGCCAAAACCGCGACCGCGCTGAACAATATCACCGAAAACTTGGCGGCGCACTTAAGCGCGCATCCTGAGATCAATCTTGCTGATGCCGCCTATACCCAATATATCGGCCGTAAAGCCTTTGACCATCGCCGCATCGTGCTTGCCGACACAGCAGAAGAGGCTATCAGCCGTTTGCGCGACAAAAACCCGCAATATGTGTTCGACCATTACCAAAAAACCATGACCCGCCCGGTGGTGTTCATGTTCTCTGGCCAAGGCTCGCAGTACGTCAATATGGCGAAAGAACTGTACGACACCGAAGCCGTGTTCAAAAGCCAATTGGATTATTGCGCCGACTACCTAAAGCCGCTGTTAAACCTGGACTTGCGCACTATTTTATATCCTAGCCCAGAAGCTGCCGAAGCCGCCAGCCAACAATTGCAACAAACCGCCATCACCCAAGCGGCGTTGTTCAGCATTGAATATTCCTTGGCGCAGTTATGGATGGCTTGGGGCGTAAAACCCAAAGCCATGATTGGGCATAGCATAGGTGAATACGTCGCCGCGTGTTTGGCGGGCGTATTCAGCCTAGATGATGCTTTGGCGTTGGTCGCTGCACGCGGACAATTGATGCAATCGGTGGCGACTGGCAATATGTTGGCGGTCTCTTTACCTGCCGAAGAAGTGCAAGCCTTATTGCCGGACAACTTATCGCTGGCCTTGGTCAATAGCTCATCATTATGTGTGGTGTCCGGCACTAACGAAGCCGTTGCCGCGTTTGAACAACAATTACAGGCGCGTGGCGTACAAGCGCAGGTGCTGCATACTTCGCACGCGTTCCATTCGGCGATGATGCAAGAAATAGTCGCCCCGTTCACTGAATTGATGCGCAAAACCCCGTTAAGCGCACCGAAAATTCCTTATTTGTCTAATGTGACCGGCAATTGGATTACTGCCGAACAAGCCACAGACCCGACTTATTGGGCGCAACATTTACGCCAAACCGTGTACTTTGCCCAAGGTTTGGAACAGTTGTTCTTAGACCACCAACAAATATTGTTGGAAGTCGGCCCAGGCCGCACTTTAAGCAGTTTAGCCAGGCAGCACCAGTTGAAAAAAGCCGAACAATGGGTATTGACATCGTTACCGCACCCCAAAGAAAACCAACCCGACGCGGCATTTTTGCTGACCACCTTAGGGCGTTTATGGCTGGCGGGCATCAACATTGATTACCGCGCATTTTACAGCGGCAGAACATTGCACCGTATTGAATTGCCGACTTACCCTTTCGACCGCCAACGTTATTGGATCGATGCACCTAAACCCGGACAAAGCAACATCACCCAACCGCAAGGCTCGTTATCGCGCTTAAGCACTTTAGATTCTGATGAAGTCGTGGACAGCGGCCTGAGTGCCGAAGAAAAAGCCCGCCATGCGCCGCGCAACGCCAAAGAACAGTTATTGGCAACCATTTGGCGCGATGTCTTGGGTATCGGCCAGTTCAGCATACACGACAACTTTTTTGAGTTGGGCGGTAGCTCGTTAGTCGCCAGCCTTGCCGTGGCGCGTATTTATGAAAGCTTTAAGATGGAATTGTCGATTAGCGAATTTTTAAATGCGCCCACAATTGCTGAATTGGCATTGGTCGTGACTGCCGATGTCGCAGACCCGTCAGCCGCCAACACTGATGGCAATGATGCCAGCGTAGGTTCGTGCCTAGTAAAAATCAAAGGCGGAGATGAATCCAAACCCATTTTGTTTATCGCGCATCCTATTGATGGCTATGTCACGTTTACCTCAGAATTGGCGCAAGACTTGCCCGCCACCCAAGCCGTTTATGCCTTCCAAGCACCCGGTTTAACCAACGATGACCCTGTGCTGACCAGTGTCGCGCAAATGGCGGATGTGTATTTGGCGGCGTTGCGCAGCAAACAAGCGCAAGGCCCGTATCTATTGGGCGGCGCATCGTTTGGCGGCCTGGTGGCATTAGAAATCGCACGGCAATTACAGCAAGCGGGTGAAACCGTCAAATTGCTGTTTATGATCGACACCCCTGCACCTGGACAAAATCTGTTTAAAAGCGAAAACGACAATGACATCCTGGCCTTTATCGGTCGCCATTCTTTAAAACTGGGCGAACATGCGCCCAATGCAGAAACCTTGGAGACGCTATTGCCAGAGCAACAACTGGCAGCCGTGCTAGAAGCAGCAAAACAACACGGCGTTGTCCCCGCTTCGTTTGAGGCAGTGCAATTGCAACGGTGGCTGAATGTGTTTAAGGCCAATAGTGTGGCGATGGCAAACTATGTTCCCGAAAGCTATGCGGGATCATTAACCTTTTTCCGCGCCCAACAGCCTTGGAATATTGCCAACCCAGGCCATCCTGAGTATTACTGGTTGGAAAAAGCCCAGCAAGGCATCGCCATCTACACGATTCCTGGGTCGCATATCACGATGAACTTGCAGCCGAATGTGGGTGAAATTGCCAAGCAACTGGCGGGGTATTTTTAACGCGGGGACTGGGATGATTGCAGAGACGTTGCGGGGCAACGTTTCTGGTGTAGGCTATCAAGAGAAACTTCTCATGAGTTATAGGCAATAGCGGCAGACCTGCGAGGTTTTATAAACCTCGCAGGTCTTTATCCTGCTACTAATGAGACGTTACTATCAAGAGACGTTGCGGTGCAACGCCTCTAAGCTTGTTAGTTGCTGCCGCCTGATGGGATCGTGACGATAGGATCGCCGCCTTTGTTGCCTTGGTTGGCTAAAGAAAAGAACAACATCAGTAAGTTAAACGTGCGTTTAGAAGCCATGTCACGGTCATCGACCCAAAACCAATGACCATGATATTCCACAGAGGCAAACGAATCGCCCCAAGGGTTCATTTGTCCGCTATGGATGCGTAAGGGCATAGCCGCTCCGGTTTGATTGCTGGCAGGAGCCGCGCGTTTTTCTTCCAAATCTTTCTTGGGCACGTCCACGCTTGCCGACAAGTCTAGCATGATGCGGAACACCGAGCGGGTCTGTAGGCTAATCGGTTCTTTTGCATCTTGCAAAATACCAAAACCGACCGTGTACTCTGAAACGTTTTCTTTTAAGCCCAATAATTGCCGCAATTCAGTAACCCCACTTAAGGCTTCGGCTACAGGGTTTTCTTTGCGGAAGGAAATGACGGGTTCTTCACCCTTAGGGGTTTTGGTAATGTTTATATCGATAGCCCCCGACTGTTGCGCTTGGTTAATAAGCTTTAGAATCCTTAAGAACTTAGGGTCGGCAGGACGCTTGTTGGCGCCTAAACGGCTCCAATTTTTGACACCATTAATGCTTTCAACGGTCGTGCCAAACACGCTATCGGCTGGATAACCGGCCTGTAACAAAAACATCACCGAAGCAGGTGACAATGGCGTCATTAACGCCTTAACAAATTGTGCATCGGTTTGTGGCTTTAGGATAACGGTCGGCTTGTCGCTGAAATCAATTTTGCCACCAAAACCAAAGGTTTCGGTAAAGCCCAACACTTTGGTTGCCGCACTGGTCGCGGTACTGCTTAACGCGGCAGTAATGACATTTGTGGTATTGTTGTTGGTAGTCGCATTGGTCGTAGTGTCTGACTGGGCGTTAAGATAGTTGACTGACAAGCCACTGGTTAAGGTATAGGCACTAATGATTTGCGCAACATCCAAAAACATAGGGGTGTCGCCATAACGCACCTTAACAATATTAAGCAACAATTGCTCTTTCCAAGAATCTGACAAGGCCATGTTGTAATCAAAACGGTCGTGGCGCAAGGTGTTGGTGCCTATGCTAGAACAGCCTCCCAAGTTGACTAACAGCGAGGCAGATAAAAGACCGGCGCCAATTTTTCTTAAAGGTGTTTGTTTTAGGCTTAAGGTTATGTTGTCGAGCATGATATGCGTTTCCTTATCAAGTGGTTTAAAGGGCAGTATAGTAAAAATTTTAGCGCATAACCCACGTTTGCGGAAATTATACGCCACACGACTTGGAGCTTGCTATTAGCGTAAACCGTCAATGTATCTCGACTGGCCTAATAACATTCCGACTCATCTTTTTAAGAAGGGTCGATATGACCAACTGCATTATCAAGTATCCTAAGTAATAAATCGAACATTTATGTTCAAAAAAAACATTAAATTTATGAATATTTTTCAACAGATACCTGCGACAAGGCTGGGTTAATCCCCCATATTTGGTAGGATTTTTTTTCACGCGATTATCTAAAATCTGGCTAGAAACAAAGGCATTTTTGTAAAAAATTACTTGGACAATGAGAAAGCGATTAACTACAATTCTCAAACTTTAGAATATCGCGGCGCGTGATATGTTTATCGCTAAAGTTGATAAGTGTGGCTTCCCGTTTAAGCTGGGACAGTTTGTGTGTCGTTCGCTGAGCGGAGTCGAAGCGAATCCCGCCGCCGGCTTCGACTCCGCTCAGCCAACGGATCCGCTCAGCCAACGGATCCGCTCAGCCAACGGATCCGCTCAGCCAACGGATCCGCTCAGCCAACGGATCCGCTCAGCCAACGGATCCGCTCAGCCAACGGCTACTCAGTCCCGCTTTAAGTGAGTAGCCATAAGTGTCCTGCAAGCGTAGACACCGCACCAACACTACGGAAAGTAGGTCTTTATCCCCGCACGCTTGCTTCCCCAGAATAAAGGCAAGCACTTAAGTGACTATCGCCCAACGTGCAAAGCCAAATTTAGTCAGCAGTGACCCGTTAGTTTAAACATGAGAGAACAACAATGAGTGAAACAATGATAAACCAACTTAAAGACATCATCGTCAGTGAGTTAGATGTAAACCTTAAACATGAGGATATTAGTGAAGAAGTGTCTTTGTTTGAGGAAGGCATAGGGCTGGATTCCGTCACGATTATGGAATTCATCAGCTTAATCGAGGCACGTTTTTCCATACAATTTACCGACGAAGAATTGGATTTTAAACAATTCAATGACTTAAAAACCTTGGCGGGCTTTGTTTCCAACAAAGTTGCTGCGTAACTTTCCTAGATTCAGCATAACAGCAAACAGTATCAACACTGTGTGCAGCACTGCCTTGAAGCTATCTTTCTAAACTCTAATGAATAGGATGTAAAACACCATGGGAAAGCTAGAACTGACTGACAAAGAAGCCGCCTTGCAAACCACGCGTCGCGGTTATCTCACCCAACTGACCCCAGCCCGACGCGGGTTTATCACCAACTACCCCAATATCCAACACTGGAAAAAATCTACTGGCGAAGATGTATTAATGCCGCAACCCCTGAACGTTTATGTGCATATCCCGTTTTGCGCACAACAATGTTCTTACTGCTATTACAAAACCATCCAAGGCAGCCGCAAATCCGAAGTCGATCAATATGTCGATACTTTATGCCGCGAAATAGAATTGGCGACCCGCCATTTCCATTTGGACGAACGCCCTGTGCGCTCCATCTATTTCGGTGGCGGTACACCCACTTTGCTTAGCGAAAGCAATATGAAGCAAATTGTGGAATGTGTACGCAACAACTTCCAAATTAATGATGATGCCGAATTTACCGTAGAAGCCGAACCCGTTACGCTGACGCAAAAGAAAGCCGACATGTTGCGCGAGTTGAAAGTCAACCGCATCAGCTTGGGTGTGCAATCTTTGTGCGACGACATCATCAAATTGTCCAACCGTAAAGATACCGAAGAAAAAGTTATTAAAGCCATCGAAATGGCGCAAAGCACAGGCGCATCAGTCAACATCGACTTGATGAGCGGCTTGGCGGGCGAAACCCCCGAAACCTGGGCGTATAGCGTCAGAAAAGCCATAGAAAGCCAAGTGGAAAGCATTACCGTGTACAAAACGGAATTGTTTGCCAACACTGAATACTTCAAAGAAATCCGTAACGACAAACTGGTATTGCCTAACGACGAGCAAGAACTGGAATTCATGCAATATGCAATGGATAAGTTTGCCGAAGCCAATTACTTGCCTTGGAGCTTTTTCACCTTCACCAAAGACGGCAAAAACCCGCACGTCCACGCCCCCAGCATTTGGCGCGGTGAAGATTACTACCCGTTCGGCACCTCAGCATTCGGTCGGGTCGGCAACTGGCTGTTCCAAAACACCAGCGACGTGCCTAAATACACCGCGCAAATCGAAGCCGGAAAATTGGCCATCTCCCGTGGACATTCCTTATCGGCCTTAGATTTGATGGTGCGCGAAGTGGTCTTGGGCATGAAGCTGATGAACTACAAAGTTAGCCAATTTGAAGAACGCTTTGGCTTTGATCTGGAAAAGATCTGTGCGCCTTCTATAGAACACCTGTTAAAAGAAGACTACATCACGCTGTCTAACGGTGAAATTGCCTTGACCCAAAAAGGTATTTTGCACGGTGACTATGCGGGCAAAAGCTTAGGCCAACATTTGCTTAACTTGTTCTAAACATCACGATGCTAATCTCTCACGATAGAAAATTTATTTTCTTTCATGTGGCAAAAGTGGCTGGTCTCAGTATACGCGAAGCGTTAAGCGCGTATACCGTAGAACCTGACAAGTTTAAGATTAGGCGGCCTATCAAGATGATTGATGGCAAAGTCAATCCCCTGTATTCCATTTGGGAATCTACTGTGATTCATGCAACCGCATTAAGCACCCAAAAAGAATTAGGGGATTTGACTTTTAACGCCTATTTTAAATTTGCATTTGTGCGCAATCCTTGGGACTGGCAGGTATCCATGTACCATTTCATTCTCAAGGAAACCGCACATGCCCACCATCAGCGCGTAAAAGCCTTAAGCGGTTTCCCTGAGTACGTCAAATGGATGATTAACGAAAAAAAACCGTTTGAAAAAGGCGCTACCCGTTATCAAAAAGACATGCTCTGCAATAAAGCGGGTGAGGTTATCGTTGATTTTGTCGGTCGCTTTGAAAATTTAGCCGATGATTTTGCCTATATCTCAGATTGTTTGGGGCTTAACTCATCCATCCCATTTCTAAACCAAAGCAAACACAAATCCTATCAATCGTACTACGATAGCGAAACTTACGATCTAATCGCAGAACATTTTAAGGATGACATTGCCTTGCTAGGTTATGATTTTGAAGGCTATCAAAATACCGCTGACTACTTGCAAAGGAAACCCTTGGTACATGCAAAGTCCTATTGATCTCTCTACACTCAATCCTTTACAGCGGATCATCTTGGTTTATAACGGCACGCTGACCCGGTTGTTGGAAACCTTCCTCAATGAACAGCTGACCGTCGTAAAACTGCACGAAACCCTAGAAGCCAGTAGCGAACCCGTCCCTTATTTGGACTTGCCCGCCCATCAGCAAATCATTAACCGAAAAATTTGCCTACAAGGCCAAGACAGCGGTATTAATTGGTTATATGCTGAATCCATCATAGTCCCGGCGCGGTTGCCGCCTTTGTTCCGCCAAGAATTGCTGGAATCACAAATCCCGATAGGCAAGCTGTGGAACAAGCATCGTGTTGAAACCTTTAAAGAATTGTTGCCGCCTTTTCAAGAACCCGCAGGGGAATTGGCAGACCATTTTAATATCAGTACCGACTATGCTTTATTTGGACGCACATACCGGGTTTATTCCAACCAAACCCCGATTATGATGCTTACCGAAAAATTTCCGGCACATTACTTCAAGGATATAGCCTGATGTGCTTACGGAACAAACAAAAAATATCAGGGCAATTAGCTTGCCCATTCATGTTTAGCCTTTTTGGGGCTAATCCTGCAAACTTCTTTTGATGTGCCATTAGGCATCTAATAATGGTGAAAACTATGTCTAACCCAAACAACCCACCGTCAACCTGCCCTGTCAATTCCCACAACGAATGGGATCCGCTTGAAGAAGTCATTGTAGGCAGTTTAGAAAATGCGATGTTTCCCGATTGGAAAACCATTAACGAAGTCACCGTACCGCCTGGTGATTGGGATCTGATTGAAAAACGTATTGGTGGTGTGGGCATCCCCTATCCTAAAGAATATGTAGAAGCCGCGCGTAAAGACCGCGCCGAGTTTATCCATATTTTGGAAGCCGAAGGCGTTACTGTTCGCCAAGTTGACAGCAGCGATTTTGCCGCCCCATTTGCTACGCCCGCATGGCAAATGTCATCCGGCTTTTGCGCAGCCAACCCACGCGACCCGTTTTTAGTGATCGGCAACGAAATCATCGAAACGCCTATGGCGGACCGCGCCCGCTATTTTGAATCTTGGGCATACCGTTCTTTATTTAAAGAATACTTCCATGCCGGCGCCAAATGGACTGCCGCACCCAAGCCCCAATTGCTGGATGAATTGTACGATGCCAATTACACCGTACCCGGCGATGACGAAGAAATGCGGTACATCATCACCGAATTTGAACCCGTATTTGATGCCGCCGATTGCGTGCGTTGCGGACGCGACATTTTCATGCAATTAAGCAATGTCACCAACCGCGCGGGCATGACGTGGCTGCAACGCCATTTAGGCGACGGCTATCGGGTCCATGCTATTGAAAACCTATCCCCCGAAGCCATCCACATCGACACCACGTTTATGCCTTTGGCGCCCGGCAAGTTACTGATTAACCCCGAATGGATCGACGTTAAAAAATTGCCGCCCATCTTAAAAAGCTGGGACATCTTAATCGCCCCCGATCCGCTGCCCAACAAAGACCCATTAAAAGTAGTCAGCGATTGGATCAGCATTAACTTTTTAATGTTGGACGAAGAACGCATTATTGTCGAAAAAACCCAAGAACCTTTAATCAAAGCCCTTAAAGGCTGGGGTTTCAAACCTATCCCATGCTCGTTTGATTCCTACTACCCATTCTTGGGCGCGTTCCATTGCGCTACGCTGGATGTCAGACGGCGCGGGGAATTGCAGTCTTATTTCTAAACGGCTACACATAGAGTCCGCAGCTGCAAACTCCCTATCCCTTTGGAGAGTGTCGTAAAAGCTTGAATGTAGGTTGGGTTAGCGCAGCGTAACCCAACGAAATCAGAATGTTATGATTGATTGCATTGTGAACAACCGACCTTTTACGACACCCTCCTTAGGGAGCATAAGTATCTACACAAGTCATTAGCCTGTCGTTCCGGCATGGATGCCGGAC
>JABFST010000263.1 GCA_013140465.1 Methylococcaceae bacterium | reverse complement strand
CAAGCTCATCTGTATCAATATTACTTCGGTCTTTTTTGGCGATCAGATAGGTATAAATCCAATATTGTCCGCCTTTGGCAATGATGATTGAACGGTGTCTATTGTCGTTAAGACGTTTTTTGAACACGCCGCCGCCCAAATCATCCGCCTGACCCTGCATGACTTGACGCAGTGCTACACAAAGTTCTTCATCACGGATACGCGCTTTTTTGGCTGCTTTGGTAAACCAAGCGGTTTTAAAAATTCGGGCAGTTGTATTGGTGTCAGTCATGGTTGATTTATAGCATAGTGGTAGCACTGGGTGCAACGAAAATTAAAACCATTTCAGTTCGTAGGTTGGGTAGAGCGATATCGAAACCCAACAAAAACAAGCAGCTATGTGTTTGTGCTACGCAACTAATGTACCTTAACCCTCACGGGTTTATCCGTTAATTTTCATCATTCACCCACAAACGATTAAATACTTTGCCTGTTCTGGTTCGGTAAACGCGGTAACGTGCGCTAAGACAAAACACTAGCGTAGGATGTGGTGAGCGGTAGCGAACCGCATCAATCGCGTAAAGCCAACGGTGAGGCATAAACACGACAGATTACCGACGTATTTACCTGCCGGTGGCTACATGGTTTTTCACGGTCAATCTCACTGAACGTAAAGGCGGTGTTTGTCAACATAGTTGTCGTAAAACGCCTGGTTTCCGTTACCCCAATAATTGGTTGAGTCGCCCCAGTTCTTCGGCTAGCCATTACGCCCGATTTAAGGGGTTTTGCAAGTTCCTCTCTTTTGAAAGCATTTGGTCGGAGACTCGCCTTTTTCACACCTGTTCTTGTCTTTCCGCAATTTAACGATAAATTGGCTTGATGATACATATAGGATATAACATTGGGCGTGCGTGGCTTTGCTGGTGCTGATTTCGATTTTTAAGCCAGAATGGTTAAGGCATTCGGTTCAGCTTTTGGGTAATCCAGCGTTTGGCTTACAACCTAAGTTTGCACGCCAAACGCAACGGCTTGAGACCTGTTACCATTAAACCATTAGCCACTTTTGTACCTCATTAAACGGTTTGGTGGCTGGTCAAATGCCAGCCCCTACACTATCTTCCCCTACGCTGAATATTTAGCTTAACCGTCTAAATCTAAAGTACGGTAAACCATTGCCACACCATCGAGTCTGCTTGGGTTGGGAAGATAAGGCATTGTTTATGTAAGTATTTTTTTATGACCATCATGCTGTCCCAGCAGTCGCAAATTGGCAAGGCTGTCGTCCACACCTTAATGGGGTACGCGGATTGCAGCATGAGGCCAGTAGCCAATTTTTTAAATTTACAACAACGGAGTAGTTGATGTCTGTGCATACGGTGTTTACCAAAGTGCTGGCCTGGTTTGATAACAATAATGTAAAAATTGCCGACAATGTCGGCGAAGACATAGACTGGATGCGGGTAATTCCCTTTGTCCTGATGCACCTCGTTTGTTTGCTAGTGTTTGTGGTGGGCTGGAGT
Organism: Methylococcaceae bacterium; assembly: GCA_013140465.1. Taxonomy (GTDB): domain Bacteria; phylum Pseudomonadota; class Gammaproteobacteria; order Methylococcales; family Methylomonadaceae; genus Methylobacter_C. Next base: position 4,436 of record JABFST010000263.1, on the reverse strand, counting down.
CCGGTTGCATTGTGGGTGGCTTTGGCTTCTTATCTACTGCGGATGTTTGCCATTACCGCGTTTTATCATCGTTATTTCTCTCATAAAACCTTCAAAACCAGCCGGATAGCCCAGTTTTTGTTCGGGGTGCTGGGGGCAACCGCAACCCAGCGCGGCCCTATCTGGTGGGCATCGCACCATCGCCGTCATCATATCCATTCTGATAAGGATAAAGATATACACAGCCCCAGACATGGTTTTTTATGGAGCCACATGGGCTGGTTTTTATGCCTGAAGAATTTTTCTACCCAAGAACACGCTGTACCCGACCTGATGAAATACCCTGAACTGGTGTTGCTGGATCGTTTTGACACGCTGGTGCCGATACTTTATGCGTTTTCCATGTTGTTCTTGGGGCAGTTTCTGGAATATGCCTATCCCGAATTGCATACCAATGGTTCCCAAATGTTGGTTTGGGGTTACTTTGTGTCTTCCGTCGTCTTGATAAACTGCACGCTGCTGGTTAATTCCCTGGCCCATGTGTTGGGAAGCAAACGTTATGAGACCGATGATGATAGCCGCAATAACTGGTTTATCGCATTGTTCGCTTTGGGTGACGGTTGGCACAACAATCACCATCATTACCCCGTCTCGGCCCGTCAGGGATTTTTTTGGTGGGAAATAGATATAAGTTACTACCTGCTCAGGCTGATGTCCGTGTTTGGTTTGATCTGGGATTTAAAGCCAGTCCCGGCTGAGCGTTTGTATACAAACCTTATCAACAAAAAGGGATAGCGATAATGAAGATTGCAATTGTCGGCAGCGGTATTTCAGGGCTTTATGCAGCGCACTATTTGAGTAAACACCATCAGGTGACGGTGTATGAAGCCAATAGCTATCCGGGCGGTCATACCGATACTCATCATATTGTTCTGGGGGAGCAAAATTATGCGGTTGATACGGGTTTTATTGTCTTCAACGAACACAATTACCATTATTTCTGCCGCTTTTTAACTGATTTGGGTGTCGCCTCGCAGCCTTCCGACATGACCTTTAGTGTTGCAGATGCCCTAACCGGACTTGAATACAATGCGACCACACTGGATAAACTGTTCTGCCAGCGGCGTAATTTAATTCGTCCGCGCTTTTATCGCATGGTCATGGATATTTTGCGCTTTTACCGCGAAGCACCTGCACTGTTAGATAGCGCCGATGATGTTTTAACGCTAGGCGATTATTTACAGCAACAGCAGTACAGCCAAACTTTTATTGATGACCATATCCTGCCGATGGCGAGTGCGTTATGGTCAGGGCCGCCGCAAGTGGTCAAGGATTTTCCTGTGCGTTATTTTGTTGCGTTCATGGCTAATCACCAGATGTTAAAGACTGATAATAGGCCAGAGTGGCGAACGGTATGTGGCGGTTCTGCCACTTATGTCCAGGCTTTTCTGCGGGAATTTAACGGCGACTTGCGTGTTAATTGTCCCGTGCTGGCCGTAAACCGGCATAAAACAGGTGTAACAGTAAGGACGGGGGATAATCAGGAACACTATGACCACCTGATTTTGGCTTGCCATAGCGATCAAGCCCTGCGCTTGTTGCAGGATGCCAGTGACACGGAAGCGGCAATTTTAGGGGCTATGACTTTTCAGGACAATGACGTGGTTCTGCATACTGACGCGAGCTTAATGCCGAAACACCCCAAAGCCTGGGCAAGCTGGAATGCGCTTAAGCTAAGCGAAACCCAAGCGCGCTGCACGGTCACTTATTATATGAATCTGTTGCAAAATCTTGATGCCCCAGAACCTTTGCTGGTAACACTCAATTGCACGGATCGGATTGATCCCGCAAAAATACTCCAGCGTAGACACTACCATCATCCGGTTTACACACCCGCCAGCCTAGCAGCGCAAAAGCGCCGTGATGACATCAATGGCATTAATCATACTTGGTATGCTGGTGCGTATTGGGGTTGGGGATTTCATGAAGACGGTGCAAAAAGTGCGCAAGAAGTTATCGATAGCTTAAGCGAGCTGAGATGAGCGACTTAAATAGCCGGATATTCCAAGGCTGGATTCGTCATCGCCGTTATTTGCCTAAATACCATAGTTTCCGTTATCCCCTATTCATGAGCTGGCTAGACTTGGATGAATTGGATCAGGTGATGGCACTCAGCCCTTTCTGGTCTTTGGAACGCTTCAATCTGGTCAGTTTTTATCGTAGTGATTATCTGGGCGATAGCAAACAGGATTTGTCCGCCGCAGTAACAGACTGTATCAAGCAACACACGGGGGAAACCTTTACCGGGCGCATCTGTTTGTTAACCCATTTGCGTTTTCTGGGCTTTTGTTTTAATCCGGTCAGTTTTTATTTTTGTTATCCAGACGATAGCAAATCACCCCGTTTCATTATTGCGCAAATTAATAATACGCCGTGGAATGAACGCTATTGTTATGTGCTGGATACCCGCGACAGCCCAGCGCAAAAAAACAAATGGGCGTTTGCATTCGACAAAGCCTTTCATGTGTCCCCTTTTATGCCCATGAATCAGCAGTACCGCTGGCAGTTCAGTTTGCACGAGCCCAACCTGACCATCAATATGCAGTTACAACAGGACGATGAAGACTGTTTTGATGCCACCTTGCAGCTAAAAGCCCAAGCATTGAATCCTGCCGTTATGCGCAATACCCCCTTGCGTTATCCTTTTTTGACCTTATCGGTGGTGGTTTCGATTTATTGGCAGGCTTTACGCTTGTGGCTGAAAGGCATCCCTTTTTACAGCCACCCTGACAAACAACCCGAATAACTACTGGAGAATCCTATGAATGAAGTCGTTGCTCCGTTAAGTCATAACCCGACCCGAATAGATTTGCTGTTACGCAAAGCTTTGCTGGATAAGCTTGCCAAGCTAGACAATGCGGTATTAACCATCAGGGATTCCTTAGGTGAGTTTGTATTGGGGTCAGAAGGCGCTGATGGCCTTCGTGCAGTCATCGACGTGCGGGATCTGAGCTTCTATCGCCAAGTCGCCTTGGGCGGTTCGATAGGCGCAGCCGAGTCTTATATGGATCAGGCTTGGCAAGCAGATGATCTATGCCGGGTTATCCAGATATTGGTGCGTAATCGTGATTTGCTCGACAGCATGGAAGGCGGTTTGGCAACACTGGCGAATCAGCTGCTCAAGTTATGGCATTTTGCCAACCGCAATTCCCAACAAGGCAGCCGAAAAAATATAGCGGCGCATTATGATTTGGGTAATGACTTGTTTGCCTTGTTTCTGGATCAGCACGGCATGTATTCATCAGCCACTTTTTATCAACCCGAACTCAGCCTAGATGCGGCTTCGACCGCCAAGCTGGAACGTATTTGCCAAAAGCTACATTTACAGCCTGATGACCATGTTTTGGAAATTGGCACGGGCTGGGGCGGGTTTGCGACTTATGCCGCTAAAAACTTTGGCTGCAAAGTGACCACGACTACTATTTCCAAAGAACAATATCAGGGCGCCCAACAACGGATACTCGATGCTGGCGTAGATGATCGGGTCACGGTGTTAATGGAGGATTACCGCGATTTGCAGGGGCGTTATGACAAACTGGTGTCCATTGAAATGATCGAAGCGGTGGGACATCACTATCTGGATACCTATTTAAAACAATGTGCAGCGTTGTTAAAACCCGACGGCTTGGCGTTGATTCAGGCGATCACCATAGAAGACAGGTACTATCATCAAGCGTTAAAGAGTGTTGATTTTATCAAGCGGTATATTTTTCCAGGCAGTTTTATTCCTTGTGTGAGTGCGATTGTTGCCAGTGCTTCGCGCTGTACAGATTTGCGCTTGATTAACCTTGAAGACCAGGGCGAAAGCTATGCACTGACCTTAAATCACTGGCGCAAACGTTTTATGGCGGCGTTGGGGCAAGTCAGGGCGCAGGGTTACAACGAAGAGTTTATCCGCATGTGGGAGTTTTATTTGTGTTATTGCGAAGGTGGCTTTAAAGAAAAATCGATTTCCAATGTGCAGTTGCTATGGGCTAAACCCCAAAATCGCCGTCAGCAGTGGCTACCCATTTATGAATCGTAATAACTGGATCAATATGCTTTGGATGCAGGCCCTATGGTTTGGCGCGGTGATAGGTGCGGCGCGGGAACAACATTGGTTTGCGCCATTACTGCTAATCGGCTTTGCCTTCTGGGAATTTCGACCTGAACGGCGTGTTGATGGCGACTTTCAGTTAATGCTGATCGCGGTGTTAATTGGGCTAATACTCGACACGACTTGGGTAAAGATCGGCTGGCTTAAATTTACATCGGGCTGGGATTCATCTGAGCTAGCGCCTTTATGGATACTGATTTTATGGGCGGGTTTCGCATAAACACTCAACCATTCTCTGGCGTGGTTACAATCGCGCTTACTACTCGCCGCCGTGTTGGGTGGCATCAGTAGTCCCTTATCA
>JABFST010000125.1 GCA_013140465.1 Methylococcaceae bacterium | reverse complement strand
TTGAAGTCTTTAGAAGATTTATATAGCATAGACACCTTGACAAGGAACAAATGATAAAGTTGATTTACACGTTTGACTAAAATGCCACCTATTACGAAAAGCCTAGCCATGACTATATAAAACTTTATCACTTATTTTTATTGCCTGATAGTTTATAAAAAGCCGTTACCTATTTTGCCCTGTACATGACAAAAATCTATTTAACTGCGTTGCCCTTTACCCCATACTTGTTCAGTTGCCCGATCTTCGCAAAAAAGTACCCGGGGCGTCATGCCCGTTGACAGAGTTACGCCTATACGTTTAACTTCAATCTAGCTGCCAATAGTGTAGCAAAAAAGTTATTTGCTTAAGTCAACCACACCCCTAAGCGGTTTTAATAGCGAGACCAGCCGCATCGTCCCTACCCTACGCCCGCTGCAACAGTCACCCACCAAGCCCCGCAATGCCAGCAACTATGCCCAACCCTTGCCTAAGGAAACCTTATCAGACACTGGCGTGCAGTTGAGTGAATGCCCGTTGCCAAAAAACTAAGGCTGACAGGTGTTTTTGCTTAAACAGCTGTTAGTGACCTTAGCCAAAAAACCCACTCTTGTGCAATAAGTCTTCAGTAACGCCACCATGATTTTTTGCCGCCGCCCCGCCCTGCATCAGTCGCTCCATGTAACGCGCCAGTAAATCTACTTCCAGATTGACGGCACTGCCGACAACTGCATCATTGAGCGTGGTTTCTTGCAAGGTGTGCGGCACAATATTAACGCCGAAGGTGTTGCCATTGACTTCATTGACGGTCAGGCTGATGCCATTGATGCAAATGGACCCTTTTTCGGCGATGTATTTCGCTAAAGTATCCGGCACTTGCACGGTAAAACGCACGGAACGCGCATCGGCTTTTTTGGCGATGACTTTGCCTATGCCGTCCACATGACCGCTGACGATATGCCCGCCCATGCGCGTGGCGGGGGTCAGGGCCAATTCCAAATTAACCGCCGTGCCGACGCTTGCTTGGCTAAGCGTGGTGCGCTGCCAAGTTTCGTTTGATACATCGGCGCTAAACTGGCGGCTGCCCAAGGCCACAGCAGTCAGGCACACGCCATTAACAGCAATGCTGTCGCCCAGTTGGACATCGTGTAAGGGTAGCTTGCCCGTGTCGATGGTGAGTTTAAAGTCGCCCGATTTGCGCTCGATGGCGGTGATTTTGCCGATGGCTAGGATGATGCCTGTGAACATGGTTATTAATTTGCTGTGTTAAGGTGGTGTTAGGGTTTATAAACGTTCGACAACTCCAAACACGAAAGGTCACGGATTATCGGACATACAATAAATATGCAAGTAAGGTATGGGCAGTTTAAATCCAACCCAAGGTGCGCAAATGCTGCCACGCAATTTCAATATGTTCAGGCGGCATAATATTCCGTTTACGCGTATTCCATGCCTGCACTGCGACGATTGCTTTGTTCGGGCTATCGGCTAGCTCATGGCGTGCCACCCAATGCACTGTTGCCAATAATTCCATGCCATAAGGCGATTGAAAGCCGTCTATCAATTCGGCAACGCGGGCAATGCGTGCTGCCAACTGGGGCGTTTGTGCTTGGATAAATGTTTCTGCTGCAAGCAAGGCTTCTTCGACCGGAAAAATCCCTTGCCCGTCAATATCTACAGGTAAACTCCGAATATAATGCCCTTCCATTTTATCTAGCGCATGGCGCAGTGACTCTGCATAAGGGCCATAGTGATGTTTTACAAAGTTTAGCTGCAAATTCTCGCCTGTTTCTTGCAAAAAATAAGCGAGTTTCTGCACTTCAATTTTAGATAGCCCATCATTCATTGTGCGGCAAGTGTCTAAAACTTTCAAAATGGCTGCACGTCCTGAAGTCATTTTTGGGCGAGGGTTTTTAGGCTGAGTGTTCATATCAGGGGAAGGCTCAGGCGGTTCAAACAAACGCACCTCAAGCTCAGGCATGGCTGAAAAAGCATTCAAGATAAGTGGCTTCACTATTTGCCAATCCAAACCACCATTACCACAGCCTAAGGGCGGGATGGCAATTGAGCTTATCCCTAGGATTTTTATCTGTGCCAGCAAATCAGCCAAACCTGCTTCGATAAATTCAATACGCGATGGCTGTCGCCAATGATCTTTTGTGGGGAAATTAATAATGTATTGGGGTGTCGCCAATAGCCCAGTGTTATAGATAAATAACCGCCCAACTTGAACTTCCCTAGCTTTACAGGCAACGGCATAAGCCTTGAAATTTGCGGGCCATTTTTTCTTAAATTGTAAGGCGATGCCCTTACCCATCACCCCAACACAATTAACGGTGTTGACGATAGCCTCGACATTGTCTTGTTCTAGCAAATCGCCTTGTACACTTACTATAGCCATCTTCATTGCCCCAAAAAATACCACTCAGGTTTTACTTCTACGCGTAAAACTATACCTGCTGCTTCCAAGTATTCACGCACTACTTTAGCTTTTGCCTCATTGATAACGCCTATACGCGTTATTAATGCTATGCCAACTGCATTTTTGACCAAAAATTCCGCCATTCTTTGTGCTTTACGGTCAACGTATTTTTCAATACGAGGATTATCCTGAAAATACTTACAAAACCCATCCAGCTGGGGTGTCTCCGTGATTAAATCCCATGCAATTTGGGTTGATAGTTGCTTTAAGTCAGTATGCGCTTTGCTATAGCTGAGCGCGGCATTACGGTCATAAAAAACATACTCGGCATTATCTTCGGTTACTCTATCCACGGTTGTTTCAAAATGAATAATGTCATCTTGTTTCTTCATGCAGCCCGCCACATTACCATGATGGATAGCTAAAAGCATAGGCGAACGCGGCGCAAAATAGAAAGGCACATAATCGTGGATATAACCCCCAGGCGGGTGCGGCACAAGCTTAGCTGAGCGTGTTGTTTGAATGCTTGTGTGTGCTATGTTTTGGTAACTTATCCCTTGCGCATCCATACTGCTTTTACTGATGATTGCTCCTAGCCTAAAAATATCGTAACTATTCAGCATCCGGGGCACAACAGCCGTTCGCTGAGCGGAGTCGAAGCGAACAAACTGGCTTCGACTACGCTCAGCCTACGGTAAATTTGACTTATTAGAAGTCGCTCTGAATAGTTTCAAAATATCAACCAAATTATCAATGGCGGTCATGTGAAATAACCTGATTGGCTGCGGCATCATCGAATTCTTAAGCCAATTGATTTTGCGGCACCAAAACCACCCTTAAATCCCCCCCAACCTGCCGAACATCCGCCCAACGCAACACTTTCTTATCCGCCATCGCCACAATGTCGGGCAGATGGAACAAACCCCGGCCTTGGTCGCCTAATAAGCTGGGCGCAATATAGACCACCAGCTCGTCAATTAAGTTTGCTGACAATAACGCGCCGTTTAATATCGCGCCCGCCTCAACCAACACCTCGTTAATTTGCTGCTGGGCTAAAAACGCCATCACCGCGGGCAAATCCAAACGTCCGTGGTGGCTGGGCAGTTGGTACACTTCGAGTCCGGCTTGTTCTAGCGCGTGTTGTTGGTTGGGTTTATTGGCACACGTCAAGACTAGGGTGCGGCCCGGCAGTTGTGCCATTTGTGCGCTGGGTGGCATCTGCAATTGGCTGTCGAGGATAACGCGGATAGGTTGTAGAGCAGGAAAATCAACCCGCGCGGTCAAGGCGGGGTCATCTGCCAATACGGTGTTGATGCCTGTTAAGATCGCCGAACTTTCGGCGCGTAAGCGTTGCACATCGGCGCGGGCTTCGGCGGAGGTGATCCATTTGCTTGCGCCGCTGGCTAAAGCCGTGCGCCCGTCTAGGCTCATCGCCACTTTGCTGCGCACAAACGGGCGTTTGGCGGTCATGCGTTTAATAAAACCACGGTTAAGCTGGTGGGCTTGCTCGGCTAATACGCCACAACTGACGGCTATGCCAGCGGCTTGCAGGTTAGCAAGTCCACGGCCTGCGACCAAAGGATTGGGGTCTTGCATAGCGGCAACGACACGGCTGACCCCTGCGGCGATAAGCGCATCGCAACACGGAGGCGTTTTGCCGTAATGGCTACAGGGTTCTAGGGTGACATAAGCAGTGGCACCGTGGGCATCGGCAACGCTAGCTAAGGCTGCAACTTCGGCATGGGCGTGGCCCGCTTGTTGGTGCCAGCCTTCGCCGATAATGTGCCCGTCGCGGACCAGCACGCAACCAACGCGCGGGTTGGGATCGGTGGTGTAACGGCCGTTTTGGGCCAGTTGTAGAGCCCTTGCCATAAAGCGGGCATCGTCTGGGTGCGTCATTCTTGTTTTTGTAAGTCTTCAATCATGTCGGTAAATTCGCTGACATCCTGAAAGCTACGGTAGACGGAGGCAAAACGGACATAGGCGACATGGTCTAGGGTACTCAGCTCGTGCATGACTTTTTCGCCTAGCTCTTGGGCGCTGATTTCGCGCTCGCACTTCTCCATTAAGGCTTTTTTGATGCGGTTGATGGCGGCTTCAATCGCGTTACTGTCTACGGGACGTTTTTCTAGGGCTTTAAGCATACCCGAACGCAGTTTGCGTTCTTCAAAGGGTTCGCTGATGCCATCGCGCTTGACCACGCGCGGCAAAGCCAATTCGACCATTTCAAAGGTAGTGAAGCGTTCTTTACAGGCACTGCATTCCCTACGCCTGCGCACTTGGTCGCCTTCGTTGATTAACCTGGAATCCAGCACGCGGGTTTCTTGTGCCATACAAAACGGACATCGCATAAAACTTAAACCACTGTTTTTATCTGCCGATTATCGGCGGATGCGTTCAAAATAGATGATTTTATAACAGTTCAATAGCTGCCCTGTAGTTTATTTTCCGTCTAGGCTACCGAGTACTACGGCTTTAGGCGTTGTACTATGGGTTTCATTGCTGACACGGCAACGTCTAAAGCCGTTGCACTCCGGCGGTCATGGCTTAAGTGGGCTGTAATATAAAACGTGGGGGGGAACTTAAGGGGGCAGCAAAAAACCGCTGTGGTTTTCTGGGAGGGTGTAACAAAATAAACTAGCCCAAGGCTTAAACAACGCGTGTTGTAGGATGCACTACATCCCACAACACCCAGCCGACAGTTATTGGCTTTCTTTTTGGCTGATTGCGCCAGTGCGGTCTATGACGACGCTCCAATCCGCACCACCCGCACTGACTATTAAGGAGTATTCTTCACCAATGCCATTGGGGTTTACCACTAATATGGCTTCTTTAATCGTGTAAGTGTCAAACGCAGCTTTCAGGTTGTCATACGCTACGCTAGGCATCATGTTGGACGAGGTGACATTGTCTGCGTTTACAAAAAAACGGCCATTTTCACGATAGACTTCGATGATTTTTTCTTTATCTTTTTCTTCTTTGAAAGAAATTTCGTATAAAGCCTGTTTGAAATGGGTCTTTTTGGTGGCTGTTATTTCAATGGCGTTAGGATGTTTTTTATAAAACTGATCCAATACGGGGGCAGGTATTGCCTCTTTAGGTAAAACGCCCGCTTGGGCGGCTACGGAAGACAAGGCCAAAATCAAAAAGCCCAGATTTAAAAATGTGTTACGCATTACTGTTGTTACCTGTCGGTGGTGATTTAAAAGAGTGCTTGCCTGTAGCGTGCAGTGCTTATGTAGCCATTTGTTGGCTATGGTTTTTGTCGGAAGAAAGCGTTTCAGCAAATTGATTACTGTTCTGCTTATTCAGCCATTTAGTATAACTTACAATTGTCAAACACCAAAAAATCGGCTTAATTTGTGCCAATAAGACTAAGTGGCTGTAAAAATATTCATGTGGGGAGGCTTTAGCCTCATACGCGCCAACTTAAGCCCCTATCCCATTGATTAAACACGGCTTAGCCCGATGTCCCGGGCTTGTCGCAACAGGGTAAGGATGGGGTTGGGCAAACCTTGCAACGTCCGCTTTCTGGGAC
>JABFST010000203.1 GCA_013140465.1 Methylococcaceae bacterium | reverse complement strand
TAAGTGTACTGCTTGCCGTGCATGACTGCGGTAAGTTTGCCGAGAGCTTCCAGCAATTAAAGCCAGAACTACGGCAAAACTGGTGGGGCGCAATCACTAAAACCAGTTATGACATTCGCCATGACAGCTTAGGGTTCATCCTATGGGAAGACGATTCAGCCATTCGTAAAGACATTGCTCTTGAATCGCGTTTTTATCGTAAAAGCCTAAAAATATGGCTACAAGCAGTGACGGGGCATCATGGTATGCCACCGAAAAACAGTAAAAATGGCGCTAAGGTATTAGCCAAAACTTACTTTAAAGCGTTTGATATAGACAGTGCCGCCGCATTTTATCAAGACCTTACCCCACTCTTTAAGCCCGACCCAGCAGCCCTTGCCAGCTATCTGCAACAAGACCATTTTGTCCAGCAACAACAATCCGCCAGTTGGTTGTTGTCTGGGTATAGTGTGTTATGTGATTGGTTGGGCTCTGATACCGACAGTTTTAAATATTGCGCTGATGAATCCCTATCGTTAAGCGATTATTGGCATAAGCACGCACTTCCTAGTGCAAAGCTTGCCCTACAAAAAGCGGGCATCTTGCCCGCAAAAGTAGCCAGTAAACAAAGTTTACCAGCACTATTTCCCTATCTTAATAAACCTACGCCATTACAGTTAGCAGCAGACAGTCTGGTATTGCCGCAATGCCCTCAGTTATTGATCTTGGAAGATGTCACAGGGGCAGGAAAAACCGAAGCGGCAGTGATGTTAGCCCATCGCTTAATCAGCCAAGGTTTGGCACAAGGCTTGTTTTTCGGTTTGCCGACAATGGCAACCGCCAATGCCATGTATGGGCGCATGGGTGATTGTTATCAAAAGCTCTACGCCCATCACGAAAAACCCTCATTAATTTTGGCGCACAGTGCCAGGCATTTATCAGAAGCCTTTCAGCAATCCATTATGGGGCAAACCGCCAAAGACCGTGATTACACCCGCGACGACAACACGGCTTCTATACAATGTGTGCGATGGTTTGCAGACCATCGTAAGGCAGCGTTGCTGGCGGATGTTGGCATCGGTACCATAGACCAAGCTTTGCTCGGGGTTTTACCTGCCAAACATCAGTCCTTAAGGCTGTTGGGCTTAGCCAATAAAGTGCTGGTTGTCGATGAAGTCCATGCTTACGATGCCTATATGAACCGGTTGTTGCAAAATCTACTGCACTTCCATGCCCTGTTGGGCGGTAGCGCGATTTTATTGTCCGCGACACTGCCGTTTGCGATGCGCGAAGATTTTGTTGCGGCGTTCCAAAAAGGGGCCGGCTTTACGCCGTTCAAATTACAAAAAAATGCCCCCGGCGATTATCCCTTATTAACTCATATCACCGATGCCGAACCCGTAGAAAAGGTGTTGGCTACCCGCCCAGAAGTGCAGCGCACGGTTAAAGTGGCGTTTGTCCATGACTGCGCCGCCGTATACGAATTGATTAACCTTGCAGTAGCCAATAAGCAGTGTGTGTGCTGGATACGCAACACCGTTTTTGATGCGCGTACTGCCTACAGCGAACTTAAAAATAATGCGGCGTTTACGGGCGAAGCACTGCTTTTTCATAGCCGCTATGCCTTGCATGATCGGCAAACCATTGAAGAGCAAGTATTAAACCTGTTTGGCAAAACATCCACGGCTGCCATGCGTAGCGGTAAAGTCCTGTGTGCCACCCAAGTAGTGGAGCAATCCTTAGATTTGGATTTTGACGTGATGATTAGCGACTTGGCGCCTATAGATTTATTGATTCAACGTGCTGGGCGTTTACACCGCCATATCCGGGACAGCTTAGGCAATCCAGACATTTATGCACTACAAGACCAACGCCTATTGCCTAGCCTAGTCATCCATGCGCCTGTACTCGAAGAACAGCCAGCCCAAGATTGGTACAAAGCAGTATTCCCCAAAGCCAATGGTGTGTATCCGCACACCGGGCAACTCTGGCGCACCGCCCAGTTATTGGCAAAAAAACAAGCATGGCGTATGCCCGAAGATGCGCGGGAACTCATAGACACCGTGTATCGCGCAGAGGACGGCGACATTCCTGAAGCCCTTAAAAAAGCCAGTGCCGAAGCTGAAGGCGAACATTGGGCAAAAGCGAGCATGGCGAATATGAATGCCCTGAAACCCGAGTCCGGTTACACCCTTAGTGACAACTCTTGGGATGAAGACCAGCGCATACCCACGCGTTTATCAGAAGATTCGGTCACGGTGTATTTAGCGGTTTGGCACGAGGGACAGTTATCGCCATTAGTGCGGGCAAAAAAATATGCTTGGGATTTAAGTAGCGTCAATATTAAAGCCCAACAACTTAGCGGTTTGGCTGAATTGTCCAAAGACTTGGCGGCAGCCCTTAAGCAACTGCGTGACCAAGAACAAGGCTTTAACGACTATAGCTTTATTTTGCCGATGCTGCCCGTGTCTGATACCCAATGGCAAGGCCAGGCGGTAGACGCTAACGGCAAAGCCATAAGCCTAACATACTGTTGCCAGCAGGGCATGTTGTTAGGTGCAGAGATTGGGCAATTTGCGGGGGGTTAAGCGGTACAAATTTAAAACAAATCGGCGTGGGAACCCGTGCGCTCAAAAATAATACGGTCGGGTTCTTTTTTGTAGATGAGTAGCCAATTGGGTTCTATATGGCATTCCCTGCGTTGGGAGTAGTTGCCGATAAGGTCATGGTCACGGTATTTGGGCTCTAAAGGCTCATTGTCCAGTAACCGCCGCATCAGGAATTTAAGCTTGTCCATGTCTTTATTGCGCTTTTCTAGGCGCTTAAGGTCACGTTTAAATTGGTGCGTAAATACCGGGGCCAGCATGGCTAAATGCCGAGTTTGTCAAACAGGTCATCCGCATCTTTGCAGACCGTCAGCTCTTGGTTGGCATCGGTTTTTTGCATTGTCTTGAGGGTTGTTTCATTCGGTAACTCCAACGCAAACGGCAAACCGTTGGTTAAAGCGATTTGTTGGTAAAACAAGGTAATGGCTTGGGTGGTGTTAATGACTAATTCGGCAAGAATCCCATCCACCGTGGTTTTTAACTCAGGTTCTACCTTACAGCGTATAAATTCAGATTTCATGGGGTGGCCTTTTACGCGATTGAGTTGGGCTAATCCGCTAATGCGATCCAAGCTGTTGAAAAATCCCCACGGGTGTGGGGAACGGTTTTTTACCTAACTCTAAGATGTACACAAGAGCGGTTCATCCCCACGGGCGTGGGGATGAACCTATTGTACCTAGAATCAACAAATTTTTCTTCATTACGAGATTTTTATAAGAAATACAAAAGAGCTTTATGTTTTGTTGACATTGTCTTTTTGGGGGGCTATGCTTCTTGCCGAATTAACTTTTCAGAGAAAAACATGTTCAACGACATTGAAAGAATTGTATTGGCGTTAAATCAATTATCGCTTAAGGGTCTAATTGCTTTGGTATTACTGGTTGTTTTATTCGCCCTCACAGTTTTAAGCAAGTATGACAGGTGTGCAACGGCTTTAGGCGTTGCCGTGATAGCCGCCAATCCTTGGTTCAAAGCCTAAAGCTTGTAGCTGTTATGCGTAGCGAAAGCGTAAACATTCAGTTCCCCTCCTTAAAAAGGAGGGGTTAGGGGAGGTTTATTAAATACCCCCCTCGCAAGTTCTCTCCTTTTTCAAGGGGGGGGAGCTTGCGAGGGGGCCTAAATAAGTACGCGAAAGCAACAATCAATGCAACACCAGCAATACCCTCAATAGCCAAAAATTTTTAGTAGGAGAACCGTAAATGAATTTATTGGAAGACGAATGGTTAAGCGTTGTGCGCCGTAATGGCGAACAAGAAAAACTACAGGGCTTGTGGCAAATCACCCACGATTTGACGGGTACAAATCCCATCACCGATGTGCTGGTGCCGCGTGCCGATTTTAAGGGCGCGTTGTACCAATTGCTGATTGGCCTTGTACAAACCACTTTTGCGCCCAAAGATGAAGACGTTTGGGAACACTATTGGCTATCACCCCCAGACCCCCAAACGCTAAAAGCGGCTTTCCTAACCGTAACCCCAGCTTTTGCTATCGGCACTGGCACACCCGCTTTTATGCAAGACTATGAATTACTGGCAGATAAGCAAGCCATAGGCATCGCTTCTTTATTGATAGACACCTCAGGTGGCGGCACCTTTTTTGTCAAAGAAGGCACGACTCAACAAGTGTCGCCCTATTGGGCCAACATTGCCTTGTTTACGCTGCAAACCAACGCACCTTCGGGTGGCTCAGGGCATCGCACCAGCTTACGCGGTGGCGGCCCCTTAACCACCTTGGTTTTGCCCAACGAAAGCCAACAAGCCGCCAGTTTATGGCAAAAATTGTGGCTAAACATTTTTACCCAAAATGAAGTGGGCAGCTTTAGCGGCAACACCGAGCTAACAGATCTTGCCGCCATATTTCCGTGGCTAGCACCCACACGCACCAGCGCAGCTAGCAATAAAGACTTCATCACCTACCCCGAGCAAGGCCATCCTTATCAAATGTATTGGGGAATGCCACGGCGGATCCGCCTTGACATTAACAACCTTCAAACAGGTGTCTGTGATATTTGCCATGAACCATCAGAACAGCTTTTAACCCACTATCGCACCCAAAACCTAGGTGTCAATTACAGCAGCACTTGGCTGCACCCTCTGACACCCTATGTCCGCGACCCGAAAAAAGAAGCCTATTCCGTTAAAGCGCAAGTGGGTGGAATTAGCTATCGGCATTGGTTGGGCTTGGTGTTGGCGGATGATAAAAACCATAAACAAGCGGCAAAAGTAGTCACGACCTACATAAACAGCCGCCAAGAACTCATTGGCGGCGACTACCAACCGCGCTTATGGTTGTTTGGTTACGATATGGACAATATGAAAGCGCGGTGTTGGTACGAAACCACGATGCCTGTTTTTCCTATCCCGCGCACAAGCAGGGACAGCTTACAGGCCGACATAGGCAAAATGTTGGATGCCGCCACTGAGGTGGCTTTGGATGTGCGTTCCACCTTAAAACAAGCCTGGTTTACCAAGCCCAAAGAAGCCAAAGGGGAAATCACTTTTACCGACCCGCAATTTTGGCAAACCACCGAAACAGACTTTTACCGCTTGCTAGAACAGCTTATACACTGCGGCGACAACGAAGCCCAAGTCAAGCTTGTGTTTACCGAATGGAAACGTGTGCTGCGCACCCAAGCCCTTAGCCTCTTTGACCATTGGGCATTATCCAGCAACAACGAAGACGGCGACATGAAGCGGGTTATCACCGCCCGTCGCCAATTAGAAATCTGGCTCAACGCAGGTAAAAACATCAAAGCATTAGCGGCATAACAGGAGCAAAGACATGAGTGATGACAACAACACAACAAAAACCGAAAAAACCCGCTACAGCGTTTTGTGGCGCGAGCACGAACAGCAAGCCTTAATGGCTTGGTGGGATAGCCTACAGGACCCCCAACTGGCCAATGGCAAAACCAAGTCCAACCGTGGTGAGCGGGCCAAGCTCCGTCGCTGCGAAAAACCACAGGACATCCTGATGCAAGCGAGTTTTTATGACTTGCAGCAGCATTTCCCCAAAACCCCCACATTGGCCTTAGCCGCAGTCGCCGGCATATTGGCGCATATTAACCAGCTTAGCGACCTCAGTTTCCCCAAACAGTTGGGGCAACAAAATGACCAAAGCGGCAAACCCGTCTTAAGCGAACTGCGTTTTCAACAATTGCTGGCTAGCCATGACATTGACGAGCTTTATGAAAACCTGCGCCGCGCGCTGATGCAAATAAAACGCACGGCTAACATCCTGTCGCTGGCTGATAGGGTCTTGCATTGGGCGCAAGAACAACACGACAAAAACCAATACGACGAACGGCCTGACCGCCGCTTTCAATTTACCTGGGCAAAAGCCTATTTCAGCGAAGTTTTAACC
>JABFST010000269.1 GCA_013140465.1 Methylococcaceae bacterium | reverse complement strand
ATCCAACAAGTCTGCGCACAATATGCCGTAGATACCCAATCCATTTATTATTTTGAAGCACATGGAACAGGCACACCCGTCGGCGACCCGCTAGAAGCCAACGCCCTCAGTGCCGCGCTAGGGCCACGCGACCCACAAAAAGCCGCTTGTCTGCTCGGTTCTGCCAAAGCCACTATAGGACATTTAGAAGCAGCGGCAGGTGTCGCAGGTGTCATTAAAACGGCTTTGTGTTTGGCGCATCGCCAAATTCCGCCGCAAGCAAATTTAGAAACGCCCAATCCCAACATCCCGTTTGCCGAACTCGGCTTGCGTTTGCCTAGACATTTGGAAGCCCTAGCCCCTGGTGTCGATGAAGTCTATGCAGGTGTCAATTCATTCGGCTATGGCGGCACTAATGCCCATGCCATATTGGCAAATGTACCCGTGGCGGCAACAGATATGTCTGCGCATGTCGCAGACGCTACCGATAAACACCATGTCTTGCCGTTGTCGGCGCGTAGTGAACAAGCTCTGGCTGATTTAGCCAGCGCATGGTTGCAACGGTTTAACGATGATGCCGTGCCATCTGTGACTGACTTATGCTATTCCGCCGCTTGCCGTCGGGGCCATCATAATTACCGCTTGGCGGCAACAGGCAACACATGGGCCGGCTTGCGCGGACAGCTGGAAAGCTTTGTGGCACAAGGCACCGCACCCGGTTTGGCAGTGGCTAAAACCACAGGTGAAAGCGAACAAAACCCCGTGTTTGTCTATACCGGCATGGGCCCGCAATGGTGGGCTATGGGACGTGAGCTGTACCAACACGAACCTGTATACAAAGCCGCTGTAGAAGCTTGTGACCAAATTTTCCGCCGCTTGGCGGGCTGGTCTATTTTGGAGGCCATGCTGGCGGATGAGCAAGACTCGACTATTGCCGACACCACGGTAGCCCAACCTGCCAATTTTCTGATTCAAGTGGGCCTAACCGCCTTGTGGCAAGCACAAGGCATAGAACCAGCCGCGATAGTCGGGCACAGCGTCGGCGAAGTCAGTGCCGCGTATGCAGCGGGCGTGCTGAGTTTGGAAGAGGCGATGCTGGTCAGCTACCAACGCAGCCGTATCCAGAAAAAAGCCGCTGGTTTGGGCAAAATGTTGGCGGTCGGTGTGAGCCAAGACTACTGCGAAGATTTGATCGCATTGACCAATGGCGAAGTATCCATAGCCGCTATCAACAGCCCCACGTCCATTACTTTGGCTGGCGAAGCCACTAGCTTGGAAGCGATAGCCGCTTATTTGACCGAACAAGGCGAGTTTAACCGCTTTTTGCAAGTAGAAGTGGCTTACCACAGCCCCTTTATGGAACCGCTTAAGCCCGAAGTGCGCGAAGTGTTAGCCGGATTGCAACCCAAACTGCCTAAAGTGCCGCTGTATTCCACGATTACTGGCGAATTGGTCACTGAAGTCCTTTATGATGCCGAATACTGGTGCAACAACATCCGTGAACCCGTGTATTTTGCCAAGGCAATGGCGAGCTTGTTGGCTGACGGGCATCGGGTCTTCCTAGAAGTCGGCCCACATCCGGTATTATCTACCGCGATTAAAGAATGCTGCCGCGTGCAAGGCATTACCCCACTAAGCATAGCCTCTTTGCGCAAAGACAAACCCGAACGCGCTACTTTAGCATTGGCATTGGCTGAATTATATGTGGCGGGATGCCATATCGATTGGGCGTTATTGACCGCTACCGATGCGCACTATGTCAAACTGCCTAGCTATCCTTGGCAACGTGAACGCTATTGGAGCGAAAGCGAAGAATCCAGCAATGACCGCGTGGCAGATCCTATCCATCCGTTGCTGGACAAACGCTTGCCCGATCCACGCCCAACTTGGCAAAGTGCCGTAAACCGCCAATTGTTGCCGTATTTGCAAGATCACCAAGTGGATGGCCTAGTGGTCATGCCGGGTGCCGCTTATATAGAAGCCTGTCTGGCGGCTCGCCACCAACTCACGGGCGATGCCCGTTGCACTTTGGGGCAATTGGCGTTTAACCAAGCTTTGGTGTTAGATGCGGGTGGCAATGAGCCTGTCATCCATGTCAGCCTTGATGCCAACAACGGCGAATTCAATTTCTTTAGCCGTGATTTTGACCAGCCCCTACATTGGCAGTTGCACGCCTCGGCGATAGTCACCGATGCCTCGGATACCAATGCCAAACCCCATAGCCTAAAAGATATAGCCGAACAATGTCTGGAATATGTCGATGTTGAAGGGCTTTATAGTGATTTGGCGCAACGCGGCTTGTCTTACGGCCCGTACTTCCAAGGCATACAACAATTGCGCAGAGGCGCGGGTGAAGTGTTGGCGCACATCGAACTGCACCCAGACCTGCAACAAGACAACAGCCAATACCATTTGCACCCCAGCTTATTGGATGCGTGCTTCCAATCTTTAATTGTCGCCTTAGAACAAAGCGACAAGTTCTATATGCCGATAGCCATCAAACGTATCGCCTATCACCAAAAACCCGGGGCGTCGTTTTGGTGCCACGGCAATATCACGCGTGCCAACCAGCAAGGCATCGTCGGCAACTTAAGCCTGTTTGATGCTGATGGCACTTTATTAGTAGAAGTTGAAGGCTTGCATTGCCGCGCATTGGCGGTGCAAAAAGCCAGCGTACAAGAACAACTGCAACACTGGGCATATTCATGGCAATGGTTGCCACAAGCCTTGCCCGCCCATACCGCAAAATCCGGTTCTTGGTTGGTGTTCAGCGATGGCGGCGTAGTGGGTGAAACCTTATGCGCACAATTAAAGGCCGACAACAACTCCGTGTTGGTCATCCCCGTAGACCAAGCTTACGAACAAGAAGCCAATGGCGTGCAATTGCTGAATGACAGCGAACGGGCGCATTTGTACAACGTTTTGCACAAAGCCAAAGACAGCCAGTGCCTAGGCATCGTGTATTTATGGGGCTTAGATGCCCGCAACCAGTCCGCCGATCCGGTAGGCAACACCCAAGCCAGTGTGGCCTTGCAAATTATCCAAATGCTGGGTGAAGTGTTTACCAGCCAAGCACCACGCTTATATATGGTGACATCAGGGGCGCAAAGCGTATTGCCAGATGACATGGTGGGCGCGTTGGCACAAACCCCGCTAATCGGCTTGGCGCGTGTAGCCCTTAACGAATACCCTGCTATGCGTTGCACCCATATAGATTTGGACAGCCGCGATGTGTTGCCCAGCGTAACCGCCTTAAGCCAAGAAATTCGCGCAAACGATGCCGAAGACGACCTTGCCCTGCGCGGCGCAAACCGCTATGTACACCGTTTGGAACG
This sequence comes from Methylococcaceae bacterium, assembly GCA_013140465.1. Classification (GTDB taxonomy): domain Bacteria; phylum Pseudomonadota; class Gammaproteobacteria; order Methylococcales; family Methylomonadaceae; genus Methylobacter_C. The sequence goes on along the minus strand of JABFST010000269.1, from coordinate 2,636 downwards.
CTTGCCGGTCGCACCTGTGGAATTACTGCCGCAAACTGTCAATGGCACAGAAGTCCCCGCCGTACAATTGGTGTGGCAAGGGCTGCCGGCATTTGCTAGTGCGCCCTTAGCTGTACCCAAGCTGGGTGAAGTGGCGGTCGCGGTTGAAACCGTCAACTTGACAGGCGTTAATCTCGCCCTAGCCGATCAGGACGATACCGTACAAGGCTATTTTGCCGTCGGCGTTATCAGTGCCATAGGTGCGGGCGTTAGCCATTGGCAAGTGGGCGATGCCGTGCTGGTCGCGGTAGAAGGCACGCCCGCCTCCAGTGTGGTCTGCCCCAGTGAGCGCGTGTTTTCTGCCGCACCGTTACGCGGTTTGGCAAAAGCCGACATGGCGGCCTTGGCAACCACCTTAATACCCGCTTATTACGCTTTGCACACGCTAGCCAGAGTGGCTGCCAACGAAGCCGTGTTAATCGATGCGCACATGGGTAGCCGGGCAATGGCGGCTTATTTTGTTGCCAGCAGCTTAGGTTTGCAGCCCTATTTTTATGCGGCTGACAGCTCCCACGCTTTGGCCTTAAACGGCGCACCCGTGCTGGATGCCAGCCTAGACGGCTTTGCCGAACGCTTGGCAGCCATCGCCAAGGTTACGCCTATCCGCGTTTGGTTACACGGCGTGGATGCCGAAAACCAACAGCTGTTAGCCCAAGCCTTGGCAGTCAATACGCATGAGATCATCTTGGCGGATGCCCCTGTTTATGACTTGCCTGTCTATGGCTTGTGCAGCAGTTCAGTGGTCAACCCCTTGTCCTTGGCCTTTACCAGTCCGGCTTTATTTGGGCAACTGTTGTTGGAATTAGGCCAGTTGTTGATAGTCCGCCAACAATGGCTGACCTTGGCGACCGTGTTTTCACCTACCGAAGCCTTATTGGCCTTGTCCGGTCATGTCGGCACACCCAGTGGCGCAACTCCCGTATTGTCGCTAGGTGATAAACGCGGCATCACCTTGGTGCTAGAACCCCGCCAACCGACCGCGTTTACCGCTGATGGCAGTTATCTGATTACCGGCGGATTTGGTGGTTTTGGCTTAGAAGCCGCGCACTGGCTAGCCAAACAAGGCGTTAAACATTTGGTGTTGGTGGGTCGTCGCGGTGCGGCGGATGCCCAAGCCCAAGCGGCGGTTGCCAGCCTCGAAAAACAAGGCGTGCAAGTGCTGGCTGCGGCTGCCGACATTGCCGACGAAGCCCAAGTCGTGGCGTTGCTGACACGCATAGAGGCACAAATGCCACCGCTTAAAGGCGTGTTTCATGCCGCTGCGGTGTTGGATGATGCACCGATAGCCGATTTGGACGCGGCGCGTATGGCGAAAGTGTTTGGTGCCAAAGCCTTAGGTGCTTGGTATTTGCACCAGCATACCCAACACCATGCCTTAGATTTTTTCATGCTGTTCTCCTCGGTTTCGGCCTTGATAGGCAACGCCCGCCAAGCCAATTATGTGGCAGCCAACACCTTTTTGGATGCTTTGGCTCACCACCGTAACGCCTTGGGCTTGCCCGCGACATCGATCAATTGGGGCGCGATCAAAACAGGCATGGCAGTAGAGAGTGCCGAAGTGCAAACCCATTTGCAACTGATGGGCATGAATGCGCTGACCGTAGGGCAAGCCCTAGAAGCGTGGCTGCTGTTAAAAGACAGCAACGAAGCCCAATACGGCTTGATGGATTGCGATTGGGGGCGTTGGCAAGCGTTTGAGCCGACGGGCGGCAATTCGCCCCGATTTGCCAAACTGATGGCGGACAAGGGCAAACAACAATCCGCGATGACCACATTGTGCCTAGCCATTAGCGAACTGCCCGAAGCCGAGCAAGCGGCGGCAATGGCCCAAGCCTTTGCCGAGCAAGTCGCCAAAACCCTCAGAATGCCTGTCAGCAAAGTCGATCTGCAACAATCCTTGGCACAAATGGGCGTAGATTCACTGATTTCAGCCGAATTACAGGCCACGATACACCAAGCATTTGGGGTCAGGATGTCCACCTTAGAGCTGATGCGCGGGCAAAACCTAGCCCAGTTGGCGGAAGTGTTGTTAGAGCGGACCGTGCTGTCTGCCGCTAACGAGGCTAGCGCAGCCCCAGAGCAAGACGAGGCATCCTTGGTAGACCGTATGTCCTTAGAGGAAATTGATAGCCTGTTAAACCAAATATTGTTAGAAGAGGAAAAATAACATGTCAAACCCAAATGCCGCCTTGGCGACTATGACCGAAGAAAAGAAACGTTTGCTGCTTAAACAGTTATTGGCACGCAAACAAGAGGAAGGCCAGCCGCAAGAGGCCACGCCAGCAGAAGGTGAAATACCCGAAGAATATTATCGCCCCGACAAGTTTCCAGGCTACCGCATGTTGATGGAACAAATGGAAACCTTTAAGGTGCTGGCAACCGACAACCCTTATTTCAGCGTGCATACCGGGGTCAGCGACCATATCACCCATATTGAAGGCAAAGATTACATCAATTATTCGGGTTACAACTACTTCGGCTTGTCGGGGCATCCTGAAGTGTCTGCAAGTGCCAAGTCCGCCATCGACAACTACGGCACATCGGTTTCGGCCAGCCGCATTGTGTCTGGCGAAATCCCGTTGCACCGCGAATTGGAA
>JABFST010000108.1 GCA_013140465.1 Methylococcaceae bacterium | reverse complement strand
AGTCCACACACTGCTATATAACTGCCCATCGTCGGCAACCGCAAGACCGCCGCCGATATGGGGGCAGCCGTCAAATTGCCAGTTAAATTGGCCTACGGTGCTGGCGCGTTGCCAAGTTTGGCCTTGGTCTGATGAGTGCAGCAAAGCCATGTCGCGCGGCTTCATGTCCCTATATAACAGGTTTATCGTACCCGAGCGTGACACCGACAAAGTATTCCAGCAACATGAGCAAGTCGAGTTATCGAGTTTTTGGCTGGCTTGCCAGTTTACGCCACCATCCACAGAACGCGCATAGCGCAAACTCTGATAGCCATTCTCTTCAGGATCAGCCAGCCACACGGCGTGGAAATAGCCTTGCAGGTCGGCGATAACATCAAGATGGGATTGGTCGCCGTTATTGTCTACCGCCGGATTGCTGCCCGTATGCCAGGTTTTGCCGCCATCCTGCGAATAACGGCTGACCATAGGCCCCATATTGGGCAATTCGCCCTGAGTTTGCCAAATTGCGACCAGCTGCTTGTTGGCGGCGGCAATTTGCACATCGTTGCCACGAATAACGACCGGATGCGCATCTTCGCCTACAACACTGGCGGCTGACCAATGTGCGCCGCCATCTTCCGACACCAAATATTGCAAGACAATACGGCGTTGGGCATGGTTGGGCTTAGTGGCAAGCAGGACATGGATGTTGCCGTCGGCAACACTGGCATCAAAACTGGTCACTTCCGGCAAGCTGGCTAAGGTAGGGGCTAAGTTAGGGGTGTGGGCGCACGCGCTCAGCAATAAGACGGCAACAGCCCCAAAAAAATAAGAAAATCGGCACATGGTGGTGTAGGTGTGAGTCCTGACTAAGGGAAAAATAACGGTTTAAGCAGTGTAACACTATATAATAATTAAGGTAGCTATACACCGAGGCAGTTAAGCACAAAGCTAAAATTTATCAAATGCTTATCATTTGTTTGCCTAGACCGCACTGTCGTTGTTACGAGGTTTTTGAACACACCTAAATTTAGAGAACTCAGGAAGTAAAGCGACATTAAAGCCCCTCACCCTGCCCTCACCCTGAGAGAGGGTTCGGGCTCTATAGATGCCAAACGCGCGCTGTTGCACGCGCCCACTACACAATAATAAAAGAAGGAGTAGTCATGAAAATGAGCAAAACATTCCCCGTTGTTTTTACCTTGGCGGCATTCCTGTTACCTTTGGAGGCAGCGGTCGCGGTTGAATACCACGCGTTTGCGGGCATCCGCTTTGTCAAAATTGAATCCGGTTGTTTTATGATGGGGCGCGACACTGTACTTAAAGAAAGCAGCCCGGTGGAACTGCCGCAACACCGCGTTTGTGTGTCCAAACCGTTTTATTTGGGGGAAACGGAAGTCACCCAAGAACAATGGGAAAAAGTCATGGGGGCTAACCCCAGTAAGCACAAAGCCCTGTACCGCCCCGTGGACAAGGTCAGCTGGGTTGATGTGCAAGAATTTATCAAACGCCTAAACGCCAAAGAAGGCGGCAACAGTTTTCGTTTGCCAACCGAGGCCGAATGGGAATATGCTGCCAGGGCGGGTACGACTACGCTGTATTCTTTTGGCGACAAGCCCAAAAACCTAACTGATTACGCGTGGTTTGGTGACGAAGGCTATGGCGGGGCCAGCCATGAAGTCGGCAAGAAACAACCCAACCCGTGGGGTTTGTACGATATGCACGGCAACGTTTGGGAATGGGTGCAAGATTGGTACGATCCCGATTATTACCACAACAGCCCCGAACAAGACCCGCAAGGCCCGCCGACTGGGCAATACCGCGTTTATCGCGGCGGCAGTTGGGTTGGCAAAGCCGTCAATTTGCGCTCATCCCTGCGTTACAGCGGCTTGCCCGTTAGCCGCACGGGTGACATTGGCTTCCGCTTGCTTAAAGAAATTCCCTAAAATTATTGGCTCTTCCCGATTTCGTGGGGTCTCATCTATGTGTAGTTTTAGAGTTGTACATCTATGGCAAGACCGCAACCCATAACACATTGATTTTCATAAAATGCAAGTAAGCCTGGCATTTTTGTTGGGAGGTACAAAAAACCATATCTAGTGGTTACCCCACGAAATCGGGAAGAACCAAATTATTTGGCAAGTCCAAAAACACGGTTATGCTGACTGGGCGAGTAAGTTTAGCCACTATAGTTTGTCTACGTTAGCCAAGAAACTGTGCTAGAATACCAATTAAGCGATAGTGATTCGCATTTGCCAATAACTATTTCTTTTATTACAGAAAATTTAAACACAACCACACCGAGGATTAAAATATGAAGTTGTTGAAAAAAATTGCAGTTTCTTTCGTAATGACCGCAGCTATGTTGTCAGTTTCTTCTGTTGCTTATTCCGCTGAAGAACACAAAGACAAAAACTTGGTTGTAGAAACTGCCGCAAACAACACTCTGGCAGCATTGGAACAAGCTAAATCATTGTTTGAAAAAGGCGGCCAAACTGAAGAAATTCAAAAAGCATTAGGCAATGCACGTCAATCACAAAAAGAATTCCGTTACGAGCAAACTGAACGTTTACGCCAAAAATTGAACGACAAAATCACTCAAGCGCGTAAAGCATTTGAAGACAACGATAACGCTAAAGCGTTGGAAAATGTCAATGCTGCATTGGTTATTTATGCTGACATGAGAAAAATTTACGACGCTGCCCATTAATCTGCGCCCAGCATCGTTAATCAAAAAAATCGCCACAAGCACCTTTTGGTGCTTGTGGCTTTTTTTATGGGATCACAAAAAATCTGCCTACAAAGTCTCGATTTTGTCATCCTAAGCTGCTACACGGATTAATTTATCTGCCTACTAATAAAAAGGTAATTCTGTGTGGTAGAATTAACTTTGGTAAATCACGTCAATTAAGCGTGGCTTGCCAACACACTTAAACAATAAAAATAACTTGAGGATTTAGAAATATGAAAACCTTAAAAAAAATCGCACTCGCTTTATGTGTTGCCGCTTCTTTAGGCGCAGTTTCAACTTCAGCAATGGCTGAAGGCGACGCGGGCCGTATTACTTACGCACCAGCCGATGCGATTGATATGGTAGCTGCTAAAGTAGGTGTTGCCATTGATGCCTTAACTAAAGGTGGCGAACCCGAAACAGTTTCAGGCTTAGTTAAAGATGCCTTAGATGCCAGCAAAGAAGTGAATGCTAGCGACAAAGTGTTTGCAGCCCGCTCAAAAGTAAACAACAAACTGAAATCAGCGCGTACACACTTGAAAGAAGGCGCCATTCAAGAAGCTGAACAAGAATTAAGAGACGCCCAAAAAGGCTTCTTGGCTCTGAAAGACATTTTATAAAACGCCGCCACGCTACAACTTTAAAGCGATCCTAATCTGCGCGACTAAAACACAGCGATTATTTAACGTACGACCACTGTTTGTTATGTCAGATCTGGAGTAGAAAGCCTCGCCATTCAAATGACGAGGTTTTTTTATGCCCATCAAAAACACCCACCGCCGTTAGCGCAGCCAAAACCGCCGATAAGCCGCCAACACCAGCACCGCCAACAGCAGCCAAGCCGTCACTAACGGGCCGATAACGCCATCGTAACTGCTGACCAAAAACAAATATTCAGAACTGTAATCGGTGTTAAACAGCTGTTTGCTCATTTTGATTTGCCACACCCACGCACTATGGCAACCGATGCACAAGCCCAAGCTGGCGGGTTGTTGGCTGCGCACCACCCCCAAAAACACCCCGACCATCAACAAGGCGTAGAATGCCGGGCGTATTTCAGGGTTTAACAAATTGCCCGCCGCTTCTTGCAACAAGCCAAAACCGCTATACCATTGCAGGTTGTCGGGAGCCACCAAACTTTTCGCATTTAAAAAATGCAGCGCGGCATAATACGTTGCGCTGACGATAATCGCCGCCAACACAGGCATTTTTTTCGCTAGCCCCATCAGTAAAATGCCGCGAAACAACGGCTCTTCAATCACCGAAATCAGCACCGCCACGCCTAAAGTGACTGCCATACTTCTGGCGACAATGCCGGGCGACCATACCCGCGACTCATCAAACACATTAATGCCCAGTGCGTATTGCAGGATAAAAATAGGCAGCAAGGTCAGCAAGCCCAAACCTAAGCCTTGCAGCAATTGCTTAAAAAACACCTTACTCGGGGCAAAGCCCAGTTCGGCTTTGGTCATTTTTAACCAAGCCATCGCCGGAAAAATACTCAGCACCAAAAACACCTGTGTCGATTTACTGATGATTTTCCGAAACGGGGCAAATTCGCCAAAACCTAGCACCACAAAATAACCGACCACGCACGCCAAGGCAATCGCCGCCAGCAACACCAACAAAGGCACCACACTGTACCAAGGCCACCATAAGACCTGTTTGTTAAGCACGCGACGCAAAATCCCCCCACAACATTTGTACCGCAGACAAGGCTGCCAACGACGCGGTTTCGGTGCGCAAAACCCGGCTGCCCAAACGCACGGCAACAAACCCGGCTGCGACCGCCAACTCGCGCTCGATACCAGAAAAACCGCCTTCCGGGCCGGTCAATAAAGTGACTTGCGGGCTATCGGGGCGCAAATCTGCCAAACTGGTGCTGGCGTAAGGGTCTAAAAACACCCGCAAACCTTGCTGCGCGGGCAGCCATTGTGCCAAGGCGGTAATGTCGGCGAGTGCTGGCAAACAAGTACGCCCGCTTTGTTCTGCCGCGTGTTGGATAATTTTTTGCCAATGCTGCCAACGTTGGGGTTTTGTTTCGCCCTTAAACTGCACCACACAGCGTTCGGTCAGCACAGGTGTGATATGGTTTACGCCTAATTCGACGGCTTTTTGCACAGTCAAATCCATACGGTCGCCACGCGCAATGCCCAAGCCCAAAGTGACTGCCAATGGCGATTCGACACTGCGGTCTTGCCAAGCTTGCACGTCTATGCGCACGGTTTTACGGCTGACTTCGGCGACCCGCGCCATATACTCACCGCCCGTGCCGTTGAATAAAATAATCGCCGCGTCTTTTTTTAAGCGCAACACCGTGCGCACATAATGCCCGTTGTCGTCGTCCAACTCGGTGGCTGTGCCGATAACCAACGGCATCGGCGTATATAATCTGGAAACCCGCATCTAATCTTTGACCGCCCACTGTATGCCATCCCACGCCACCTGGGTGATGAGCGCAAGCTCGTCCTCGGTGAGTATATAAGGCGGAATAAAATAAATCACATTGCCTAAAGGCCGCAATAATACACCTTTAGCCAACGCATATTGATAGACTTTCAGGCCACGGCGTTCTTGCCAAGGATACGGCGTGCGGCTGCGCTTGTCCTTAACCAGCTCTATCGCCACAATCAACCCTGTTTGGCGTACTTCCGCCACATTCGGGTGGTCGATAAACCGCGCCGTTGCCGCCGTCAACCAAGCCGCTAAACGGCGGTTATTTGCCAACACGGGCTGTTGCTGGAAAATCGCCAGCGTCGCCAACCCTGCCCGACACGCCAAAGCATTGCCGGTATAACTGTGCGAATGCAAAAACGCCGTCAGTTTTTGGTAATCATCATAAAACGCCTGATACACGCGGGTAGTGGTCAACACCGCCGCCAACGGCAAATAACCGCCCGTCAGCCCTTTAGACAAACACATAAAATCCGGGCTGACCGCCGCTTGTTCACAGGCAAACAACGTGCCTGTACGCCCAAAACCGACGGCAATCTCATCGGCGATCAAATGCACTTGGTATTTATCGCAAGCCGCCCGCAACAAGCTTAAATACACCTGGTCGTACATGCGCATATTACCCGCACATTGCACCAAAGGCTCGATAATGACCGCACACACGCTCTCGGCGTGTTCGGCGAGGGTTTGTTCCATTAACGCAAAACGGCGCGTCGAGTAATCCGCCCACGATTCGCCTTCTTCCCGATAATAACAATCCGGCCCAGGTACCGTCAGCACATCCATCAG
>JABFST010000229.1 GCA_013140465.1 Methylococcaceae bacterium | reverse complement strand
GTCTAATGGCTGTGGCAACGTCATGGGGCTTTCTCTCTGATAGTTAAAAGCTTCATAATATGGGTTGCCACTCCCTGTTTTTCAAGGGTAAACAGGGGGTTGGGGGCTTAAGTTGGCGCGTATGTGGAATCGCCGACAGCGACTGTGAAAGTATTCATGTGGGGGAGGCTTTAGTCTCGACTACAAGGCTAAACTATCTAACATAAGCACTTAAAATCAATTGCTTATAGTTTTTTATGCTTTTTGTCGTGTACAGAGGGGGAGAGGCTAAAGCCCCTCCCACATGAATACTTTTACATTCTCTATCGGCAAATACACCCCACATTCATATACCTTACGACTTATACGGCGTTTTTAACGTCCGTTAGAACTGTAGGTGCGAATTAATTCGCATCTACAACTAGCAAATCGTTATTAACCCAAGCTAAAATCACTATAAGTCCATCTTATGGCTTTTGCTTAATATCCAAGTGGACATTTTATGGCCTGTTTAAGGCCAGGTTATTGCTCGCCTCCCGTGCAGAGTATCTATCACGGTAACATTTCTGGGTGGTTGTGTTGGGTTGGGTTGCGAAAAGATGGTAATTATTAAGACCCCTGTTACATTTAAAAACAATGACTTACTGAACTGTATTTTAATGATTTGGGGTCGATTTTACATAAAATTGAAAGGTTTGATTAAATTTTGCTCATTTTGAGGGTTTTTCACTCAAAATACCGATTTTTTGCTATTTTCAACTCATTGTTTTGTAAGTTGTTTAGGGGTCTGAATAAGTACAAAAGATGCAACCCTACGCGTGGCATTTATACGCCTTACGGGTTAGTTATGCACCCAGACGGCTCGGTGTAATTGATGGGTGCAAAAGAGGCACAGGTATCGGATTCAATCGATTCAACTTCAGTTCTATCTTGTAATAATGGCAGTTGATTTACAGGAAGACTGACACTTAACTGTCCAACAAGGAGGCCAGAAATATATGAATGAGCGATTTGAATGCTCCACCCCTGTTTCAATGCGAAATCCCTAAGTTGTGTCGTTTGATTAAAAATAAACGCTTCAACTGATTTATTAAGTTCTTGTCTCGATAAAATATACAGCTTTTCGGTTGCTAGCCACTCATCATGTGTGTATCCATCTAATAAAGTCGAACCCAAGGGCGGAATGTCATTTGGAAAACCTTCCAGTATCGATGGGATCAGCTTGATGTTGACATAAACCAAATCAGTCGCCACTTTATTTTTAACCTTGTCGATAGTGATTTTATCCAGTTTCCTGTAAGGATCGTAAGGGTTTTCAGCATCCTGCTGTGAAAACGGTGTCAGCGTTAGTTGACTTGTCTTATCGTCGCCCGAAGCCTGTAAACCCACCAAGCTGAGCTTGTCAACAGAAGCTCCAGTGACGCTACCGCTATATTGTTTTTCCGCAAAATCATGAACACCTTGAAGGGTAATATGGCCTTGATCTGCACCTTTGAACAGTATAGTCATGGTAAAGCTAGATGGCTTTTTAACACTTTGGGTCTTTGGCGATTTAATTTGTTCGTAAAGGACATAATCGCCGATTTTATCGGTAGCGCCAGAACCGAAGATTTGTCCAGTTTCATAGCACCAACCATTTTTTAATGCACGGCTTGCTTTGTTTACTACTTTGGTTAAGATCATGGCAGATTCAGCAATGACCACTTCGTTCCAAGCAAATAAACTGCTAGTTAATAAGAATATAATCGTTTTTTTGTAGAATGGGTTCATTGTTTTTCCTGCAATGTTAGGGTAAATTTAGTTTCTGCGCTGCCCATGCCACCAAGCAAAAGCAAGATGCTCTACAGCTTGGTTATTGGGTTTTTTCTGATTTGCTGAAGCCGTGTATGTTCCCGTCAACGGCGCAACAAATTCGACGATCTCGTAGGCATTGTTAACGCTATAAGACCCCGTATAGAAAACACCAGTGACACCGTCCCCTCCCACGTCAACAGAGTGATGACAGCCTTGACACCATGCGCCATCGTTACCATACAAAATGGGGCCTGAGACATGCAAATCAAAATCTGCGCTTAAATTATCCGCTGTAAGATTGTTATTCGGATGAGAGCCCCAGGCAATTACTACGCGTACAGTTTCGCCCGCCGTAACAGTGAAGGAGTGATTGTCGCTATTCCATCCGATGCCAGGTGCTGTCACGACTTGATGAGCTTCACCATTAGCCTGCAAAATATCGTCGGCTGCATCGCATACAACTCCACCTACACCATCTCTATCGCTGAGTGTTTTATCGCCTTCAATATTTCGTACAGCCGAAGCCATTAACACTGCTTTTACAGCTTCAGGTTGGTTTTGTAGGGCGGGTCTGCGTTGCATAAGCAATGCCGCACAACCGGAGACATGAGGTGCAGCCATACTAGTGCCAGTCAACCCATTAAAGAGGAGGTTACCAGTAACAGTGCTAAGAATATCTGTACCCGGCGCAGCAACTTCAGGTTTTTCCATGCCTGAAGATGGATTTCCAAAACAAGAGGAAGGAGCTATAGCGTTGGTATGATGATCATAATTGCCCACTGTGATAGCACTATAAGCCTTGCCTGGGCTAGTGACAAAGCTGACACTGTTGCCACAAAGATTTGTATTCCCAGCTGCAACAACACTTAATAGACGGAAATTGTCAGTTATGTAATCTATGAGATAATCCCATCCATTGAGAGTATTGGCTGGATTGCCTGCGGAATTAGCTCCAATACTATAATTGAGTATTCTTGCTCCTAGAGTAATTGCACTAGATGTGGCGTTTATTCCGTCTGCAAGGGAACCAGTGCTGGCATTAGCGCTAATAAGTGCCGGCACACCAAAAGCAATGCCCCGATTTGTATTGTGGGTACTCGCAATAATACCTGCAACATGGGTGGCGTGGTCACCAACAGGCGAGTTTATGAGTGAGTTAGTTAATGTGCCATCTTGTAAATTAGGATGATCGAAAAAAATGGCATCAGATTCTACGACAGCAACCGAAACACCCGTACCCGTAATGCCACGCCCCCAAACACCGCCTGTTCCGCCTACCCCAATTGCAGTTGCTGAGGTGTTCAAGGCGAGTTCTGCTTTATCGTCAGGAAATATGGCTACTACATCGGTGCGCGACTCCAATAACTGCACCTGATTGGCGGGAAGCTGCAATGTCACGATAGGTGCCAGATCAGACTGATAACCAATCTTCCAGCCCTGCTTAAATGCAAAGTCTAGGATAGGGCTAGTCGCTTGGGTATGCAAAGTTGCGGCAACTGTCAGGGCAAAGCGTTCGGTTTCTTCCACTTGTTTTTGGCCTTGCCGTGCCAACGCATCCCAATCATAGCTAGGCAAGGCGTAAGGCATTTTTGCCCAAACCACCACCTCGACTTCAGTTGTAGGTTTAAGCTTCAGATTATATAATGTTGCCTTCAAGCCATTGTGTATTTTTCCGGTGAAACTGCGCGCCGCCTTAGCATTCTGCGCACGTTTCAATATCTCGGGCGTAGCTTCTCGATTATCTAGTCCCAGATCAATGGTTTCAACGTTTCGCGTACGTTGATTGAGCACTTTAAAACTACGGACACCGTCAGTTTCGGTTTGCGCGACAACTTTTAAATGCGGGGGTCGTTACCTTAACACGTTTGCTTAAAATTTCCAGCGCCTTTTGCTCCGAAACTTCAAGGTCAGACGCTGTTGCGGCAAAAGAGGAGTTGGCCAAAAATCCGGCCAATGTGATCCAGGCTAGCGGAAGAAAACGGAAGCAGCTTACGCTTGGTTGGCTTTTAATTGAATATGGCATACTAAGTTCCTTTGGGTGAATAGACACGGGTGAATAATAGGCAAGTTCTGAGGCGGCTGTAGTTAAGACATCATCCCGATTATCATTGTATGTGGTATCTATCGTCTTAACTATGTGGCAAATTGTCGCGCTCAAGAATCGGGTAGCCTTATAACCCGTAATAGCGTTTCACCGACAACGCATAAGGCGCATTTGTAGGGTGCGATAGCCGTATTGCGCCGCTGGGTGGCCAATAGGCATTAGCCGGAATACGCTATTTATACCACACATCGCCCCGGCATGAATCTCCAATTCCCCACAATACTTTGATTGAAAAGGCAATTATTTATGGAAACAAGTTCATTTTATAGCGGTGCGCAGTATAGCCCTGCGGAAATCGTCTTACGAGTTAAAAATTATAAACGCAGGTGGTGCAAACGCCTTTAAGGCCAACATGCGCGGGTTTGCCTTAGACGATGTCGTACCCCGTCCATGTCCATTGCAACAACCTCGGCATACCCGGCAATGTTGAGACCGCCGTGGCAACGATGGAAGCCGCCCAAGGCTTGCCCATGCACTTGGCGCATATCCAGTTTTATGGTTATGGTGCAGAAGGCACGCGCGGGTTTTCATCGGCTGCCAGCACCTTAATCGCCGCCTTTAAAAAACACCGCAACATCACTATGGATGTCGGGCAAGTGTTGTTTGGGCAAACCGTCACCATCTCTGGCGATGTGCAAGCACAATACAGCCGCCGCCATGATGCCACGCCCAACAAATGGGTGGCGTGGGATGCCGAGTGCGAAGGCGGCGGCGGGGTTGTGCCGTACCGTTATCAGCCGAAAAGTTTTGTCAACAGCTTGCAATGGCTCATCGGCCTAGAAATATTCTTGCTGGCGGATGACCCGTGGCGCTTGTTTTTTACCACCGACCACCCTAACGGCGGGCCATTTACCCGTTATCCGCAGTTGCTGCGCCTGTTAATGGACTATGACTACCGCCTGGCCTGTATGGCGGAATTACATCCCGAAGCGGTCGCCATGAGTCTGCTGAAAGACATCAAGAAAGAATTTTCCCTGTATGAAATAGCCATCATGACCCGCACCGCCGCCGCGCAGATGCTGGGTTTGCCTGACCGTGGACACTTGTGCCCCGACGCCATTGCCGATATTGCCGTGTACACGCCCCACGCCAACAAAGAAACCCAATTCAGCCACGCCCACTTGGTGTTTAAAAACGGCATCTGCGTCGTGCAAGACGGCGTAGTGCAAACCCGCACCCACGGCACCACACAAACGCTGGCGGTGTCTTATGAACCCAGCATCAAACGCGACCTACAAGCGTACTACGACCAATTTTATAATCTGCATTTGGACAATTTTAAAGTCGGCGATGTCAGCTTTAAACAAACGGACGGACAGCGTTTTGTCGGGCATCAGTTGGGTAAGCCTTATTTTGCGGGGGTGTAGGAATCTTGGCGTATTAGGACAGTGTCTGGATTGGTGCAATAGGATGTGCGTAGGTACGAGCCGTATCTATTGCTGAAATACAGAAACGATGCGCTTCCTTTTGATGGGAACATCTTATGGTTTTTTCAGGTTCAGGATAGGTGGGATATTGTTAGGGAAGTAGGGAATTTCTTGCCCACTTAACAGATTTCGCCTTACGCGTTAATGTGACCCCAAAAGAGACTTATAGTCCGTGTACTGATAGTCAACATAAAAGGAGAATACATTTCATTTTAATTTTTTTAACAATGATATGGAAAAAAAACTAGTATCCTCTGTTGCCTCCACAATACGGCATTATCGTAAAGTCGCCGACATGAGCCAAGAAGCATTGGCTGATAAGGCCGATTTAGACAGAACTTATATTTCGGGCATCGAGCGTGGTGTCAGGAATATTACCTTGGATTCTTTAGAGCAAATCATTTATGCCCTAGGCATAGATATACCCGCTTTCTTCACTAAGGTATCGGAACAGATCAATGCCATACCTAAAAAATAAGTCAGCCGACACCAGCCTTATCTCAGGGAAAGGCAATAAAATAACCTTAGACACCCCCTATGTCAGAATAGTTGTCGTATTTATTAACCCAGAAAAGTGGGGGCGAAATGGACAACACACATGGCACACATATCCGAAGAACGAAAACTATCAATCCTAAAAAAATTACTCCCGCCCCAT
>JABFST010000074.1 GCA_013140465.1 Methylococcaceae bacterium | reverse complement strand
ATCTTGGCTGACAAAATAATCGACATAAAAACTTAACATGCCCGGCACGTCTTCGCTGTGTTCCCTGAGCGGCGGGATGTTAATGGCCACTTCGTTCAGCAAATAATAAAGGTCTTGCCGAAACCGCCCCGACTTGATTTCTTCATCCATAGCCAAGCGCGTGGAAGCGACCACACGCACATCAACACGCACTGCCTCGCTACCGCCTACGCGCAAAAAAGAACTGGACTCCAGCGCACTCAGGAGCTTTAGCTGGATGGCTTTGTCCATACCGCCTATTTCGCTTAAAAACAACGTGCCTTTATGGGCGCGTTCCAACAAGCCAGGATAGACTTTGCCTTGATTTTCCTTGCCAAAAAATTCTACCGCAGAGTTTTCTGGCGATATGCTGCCCACGGCTATATCTATAAAAGGCCCGCCCCGATGCGAGCTGTTGTTATGCAAATAGCGCGCATACAATTCTTTGCCTACGCCCGCTTCACCGAAAAACAACACCCGCGCATCGTGTTGCGCAAGCCGCTTAAGCTGGTCCTTAATTCTAATGACGGTGGCACTTTTGCCTACAGGCTCTATATCAACCACCAGCTGTTTTCTAAGCCCGGCATTTTCGAGCAGTAACGATCCCGCCTCCAATGCCCTTTCGACAATCAACAACAATTTTGCCAGCGACAGCGGTTTTTCCAGAAAATCATAAGCCCCCAAGCGGGTCGCTTCCACAGCTGCTTCCACCGAGCCATGCCCGGACATCATCACCACGGGGCACAGCAGCAAATCTTCGGCCACCCATTCTTTGAGCAGCGTAATACCATCCATATCCGGCATCCAAATATCCAACAATATCAGATTGGGTTCATGGCTTTTTTTTAGCTCCCTAGCCACGCTGGCATTTTCTGCCATTGCCACCTGATAACCTTCATCTTCGAGAATTTCACAGACCAATCTGCGTATCTCAGGCTCATCATCAACCACCAAAATTCGCGGCGTGTTTGTATTCATCAATATTCCTTGTTAGTCTGAAAACGCCCTGCCAAGCAGGGCAGACTGTAGTAGTGCCCTAACCGACCATTTACAGCTGCTGTACAGGCGGACTGGCGGGCAATTGGATAATAAACCCCGCACCCACTTTGCGGCTAGTATCCACCCATATCGCCCCGCCATGCTCTTCTATTATTTTTTTCACGATTGCCAAACCCAATCCTGTACCTTTGGTTTTGGTCGTAACATAAGGCTCAAATATTTTCTCAATTTGCCCGTCTTTAATCCCGGGGCCGTCATCATAAAGGGCAATCTCAATGAAGTCAGTGGTATTTTTTTGCACACGGTGCAGGCTAATCTCTATCAAGCCTTGGGCATCAATGGCTTCCAAGGCGTTTTTTATCAGATTATGCAAGACTTGGCGTATGCTGACCGGATCGCCGCTCATCATCAGCTGCCCTGCCTGATAATCCGCTTTAAACTTAACCGACGAAGATTTTAACGCATACAAAGCCAGCACCTCTTGCACCAAACCCGGCAAATCTATCGCCACGGTTTGTTTTTTGGAGGGCTTGGCGTACTCCGAAAAATCATCCACCATCTCTTTCATGGCCTCAACCTGCTGCACGATGGTTCGGGTAGACCGCTGCAAAATATCCGCATCTGCCAACGCCAATTTATCGGCCAATTTGTGCTGCAAACGTTCTGCCGACAACTGGATCGGCGTCAGCGGGTTTTTGATTTCGTGCGCCAACCTACGCGCCACCTCGCCCCAAGCGGCATTTTTTTGTGCCTGTATCAAGTCGGTCACATCATCAAAAACGACGACCGCCCCCACGCGCACGCCTTCTTGTGAAAACAGCGGTGTGCCTCGGCATAATAGCTCTTGCCGCCCATTGGGTCCCAAAAACGCTAGCCGCTGCTGCCAAATGTCATCGGCTTGCTCCACTAGACGCTGGATGAGCTTTAGGGGTTCCGCCAACTCGGAATACACCTGCACCAACTCCACCAAGGTCCGCCCTATGAATTGGTTTACATGGATATGGAAAATCCGGTAAGCGGCTTGGTTAGCGGTACGGATTTTATAGGCCATGTCAAAGCTGATGACACCTGCCGTTAAATTACCCAAAATAGTCTCTAAATAGGCTCGCTGGTTTTCCACTTCAAAACTGGCTCGCCGCGTCTCATCACGCGCAATGGCAATGCGCTGGGTCATGTCGTTGAACGACTCCACCAAAAACCCTAGGTCGTCTTGAGCAATCACTGGCACAAACTGGTCGTAATGGCCCGATGCTACTGCCTGTGTGCCTTTAACCAATTCCTTGACGGGGGCTACGATGTTTCTGACGCTAATAAAAGCCACCCAGATAGCCGCCAATAAACTCATCAGCAAGACCAGCGACAACGCCAAGGAAAAACTAATCTTTAATGAATTCCGTAAATAATTCATCTCCTGATAGCGCACAAAAGCAAACTCCACCGAGTCTGCCAAATCGGCAATCCGCACAGGCACTGGATAAAGTGCCTGTAAAAACTGCGGCTGCTGGTTTTTGACTGCGACAATAACACGGATCATCAAATCTTCTTCATGTATCGGCGCAACCGCAACGTATTCGGCATTTTGGCGCAACTGCAACCAAATATGCTCATCGGGCAAACTCGGCAAAATCTCGCTGGGGTTTGTGCTGCTGGAGGCGATAATACGCCCCTGCCGCGAAAACAAAGTCATTTCTGCCGCACCCGACACGGCCCGCATATTATCAAGCTCCAGCATCACCAAATTCTCAGAGGTCTCCTGCAAATTCTCAGCCAGCTGCTGCGTTTGTTTTAAATGCCAACGCATACGCTGGTCTAGTGAGGCTTGGCTAAGCTCTAACGCATCTTCCATCGCGCGGTCAATTTCCACATTAAACCAACTATCTATGCCTTGGTTTAGAAACTGCATGGAAAAATAAAAGACGATCACTGCGGGTGCCAACGCTAAAATCACAAACAGCGACACCATACGCGCCGTCAGGCGCGACCCGGCCTCACGCCGCTTAGTGTGCTGGATTAAGGTGTAGATGTTGACCCCGACCAACACCAACAACACCACCGAACCCAAGGCGTTAAACAGCAACAGCCACGAATACATCGCCCCTAACTGGGAGGATTCCTGCATGGACGAACTCATCAGCTGCAAAGACAGCAAAATCAAGCCAAACAGAATCAGGACCGAAAGATTGACGGGGCGTTTTATTTTTTCAGAGGCCATAAGCTCCAATCGCTGGATAAATACCATTGCGGGTCAATGTAAGCCATAGGCCGCAACGGCAACGGCAAGGCATCGCGGACAAAATCAATCTTTACGGCATAACGGTAATTTTTCTCGGCGGCTAAATCGGACTTTTCCAACACCCGAAAATCGCGTATGGTAGACATTAAATCCAAGGCGGCTGAAAGCGTAGAAAAATTATACACCACGCCATTACCTTCATTTCTGACCCGATACATATTGAGCAAGGCATGGTATTGCAATCGGTAACGCAATTCCTTATCGGCCAAGGTCTTATCCCAGACGATAGCACGCTGCAGAAGCACCCGGACACGCAAGTTCCAAAACAGAGGCACGCCGTTCTGTAATGCCTCGGTTGCTTTCGCACTCAGCTGGTAATGTATATCTGCGGACAACACATAACTGTCATTTTGCAGGAATATACTGGCTTGCTTTATGTGTGCGGCATAGTCGTTGGCGTAGCAAAAAAACGGCAACAACGACAAAACCACCCCCAACCAATAGGCTGGACTGTTGGATTTTATAGGCAAAGTGACAATCTTAAACAAAAGGCTAAATACAAGAATTTAGCATAAAAGCCCTGACAAAAACACATACAAAGCGCGGCACGGCCACCAGAGCAAGCATTGCAATAGTGCTAACCGAACCTTCAGTGGTTGGGAGCAGTGGCTTTTTACCCTGCTGTCGAATGTTTACTTCGGGTGAAATGAACCGCCACTTTCGCTATCAGCCGATTATGTAACATAAAGTTGATTGTGAATTTTTTATAGGAGAACCAAACAAAATGGGAGTTATGTACTATACTATTAAGCATATGGTTGGACTGGTAACATTAAGCTATCAGTAACCGCACCAAGCCAACACGCAACACACAAAGCCTCCCGCACGCACTGACACCCCTTTGCTTTGACAACATTACCAGTACCCCTATAAAAGGCGCATGAAGAAAATTTTACTTGTATTTGGTACGCGCCCAGAAGCCATAAAAATGGCGGCTCTCGTAAAAGCGTTTCAACAACAACCCCTCGCCTTTGAAACCAAGGTGTGTGTAACCGCCCAACACAGGGAAATGCTGGATCAGGTCTTATCTCTGTTTGACATAACGCCTGATTTTGATCTCAATATCATGCAGCCTAACCAAGATTTATATGCCATTACCGGCAATATCTTAACGGGCATGAAAACCGTATTTGCCAGTTACCGGCCCGATTACATTTTTGTGCATGGCGACACCACCACAACTTTTGCCGTCAGCCTTGCCGCTTTTTATGAAAAAATACTGGTTGGGCATATAGAAGCGGGGCTACGCACAGGCAACTTATTTTCGCCTTGGCCGGAAGAAGCCAACCGCAAACTGACTTCACAACTGACGTGTTACCATTTTGCCCCAACCGTAGAAAGCCAGAACAACCTGCTAAAAGAAAATATTGCCGCAGATAAAATCATTGTAACAGGCAATACCGTCATTGATGCCTTGTTGCTGATGACACAAAAACTGGCGTCTGACGGGCCTTTCCGCAACCGCATACACCAATCAATCAAGCACAAAGGTTTTGACCCCGATCAAGGCGAATTTATTTTAGTGACAGGACATCGGCGGGAAAACTTTGGGCAAGGCTTTATCGACATCTGCAACGCCTTAAAAACCATCGCCCTAGAACGCCCCAATCTGAGCATTGTTTACCCTGTACACTTAAACCCCAATGTCCGCACACCCGTCAACGAACTATTGGCTAACGTCAGCAACGTACATCTGATAGAACCTTTGGAATATGAAGCGTTTATCTATCTGATGAGCTTGGCAAAAATTATTATTACCGACAGTGGCGGCGTACAAGAAGAAGCCCCCAGCTTAGGCAAACCCGTGTTGGTAATGCGTGACACCACTGAACGCCCAGAAGCCGTCACTGCGGGTACGGTCAAACTAGTTGGCACTAACGTACAACGTATCATTAGCGAAACCAATCAGTTGCTCGACAATGAACAGGCTTACAACCTGATGAGCATGGCGCACAACCCTTACGGTGACGGCAAAGCCTGTGAACGCATCATACATTTTATGAAGGAACTAAAATGAACCAGCTAAAAAAAATATGCGTCATTGGCTTAGGCTATATCGGCTTGCCTACTGCCGCATTGCTCGCCAACAGAGGCTATGATATTCATGGTGTAGACATAGACGCCAACACCGTTGACATCATCAACCGTGGGGAAATTCATATTGTTGAACCCGAGCTGGACACCTTTGTGCAATCGGCGGTAAACTCAGGCAAACTTAAGGCAGACACCAAACCCGCAGCTGCCGATGTATTCATCATCGCCGTGCCGACCCCGTTTCACGAAGGCTTTATTCCCAATATTGATTATGTCATGGCAGCGACTTTATCCATCGTGCCTTTTATAAAGCCAGGAAATATTGTTATCCTAGAATCCACCTCACCCGTGGGGACTACCGACAAAGTAGAAGCCATGTTGGCAGACAATGGCATAAAAGTATCGGACATTTTTGTCGCCCACTGCCCAGAACGGGTATTGCCTGGCAAAATAATGAAAGAGCTGGTAGAAAATGACCGCATTGTTGGCGGCACATCTGCCGCCGCTACGCACATTACGGCAAACTTTTACCGCGACTTTGTCCAAGGCGACGTCTTGGAAACTGACGCAAAAACAGCGGAAATGGCCAAACTGACCGAAAACAGCTACCGCGACGCCAATATTG
>JABFST010000089.1 GCA_013140465.1 Methylococcaceae bacterium | reverse complement strand
ATGCCAACCCGCCTTAATCACCCCAACCCCGTCATTGCTTTTGATAACGCTGCCTTCGGCATTGACTGTACCCAGACCTATGGCAACGAATTCTTCCAAATCGTGGTCGTAGGAGTACATTTCCACTTGGGCGCCGGGTTTATGGCCATCCACATTGGGTAAGCTCAAACGCGCGGGCGGGTCGAATTTTGCGCCGACGGGTTGGATGGTGACGATAAATTGCGGTTGCATCCCGTTGGGTGGGGACATCGGAATTTTTGAGGCGTTGACAGGGGTCACCGACAGTTTGCCGATTTTTTTGCCATCCGGGAAGGTCACCGATCCGGCTTTGACTTCCAAGGCAAACCCGGGCACTTCGGGCAAGGTAAGGGTGACATCTTTATCGCCCACGGTTTTGGCATTGATGGTATCAAGTTTAACCAGGTAAATCGGTGCCGACAGCGGGTTGTCCGCACCCGCAACTGTCACTAGGTTAAAGGCTAAAGTAGGCCATTCGCCTTCTGCGGTGCTGGTACTGCCATCGGCGATTAAATGCACCGACCCCACTGGCGCTTCGGTAATTTTGAACTGGCCTTGGGCATCGGTTTGGGCTTCGCGCGTGGTGCCATCGACGCGTACGGTGACTTTCGGTAATGGGTGGTCTTGGTTGTCCAGTACCACGCCGCTGATGCTGGTTTGTCCGGCATCGCCAGTTTTTAGTGCCGATGCGGTGAAGCCCGCATAGAGCGCGGTATCCACTAAGGTGGCGGTAACGCGGTGTACGTCCAGCCCTTCTTCAGGGCCGACGGTAAATTCGGCGGTGGCGCGACCATCGCTGTCGGTGGTGCTGATAATGCGGGTTTCATTGTTTTGGAAGCGACCACCCCCTTGGGTGACTTTAAATTCGATTTTTGCCCCGGCAACGACGTTGGCGCCATCGTCTACAACAGCGACCACAAACGGTTGCGGCAACGGTTGGTTGGTGGCGCCGCGTTGGTTGTTACCGCTATTGACCGTCACTTTGTTGCCGACACCCACGGTGGCGCTGGCATAAAACAAGATTTCGCCATCAAACCCAACCGAAGCCGCCCGCACCCGTTGGTTGCCGTTACCTGCCCGACTGCCCAGTTTGAAAGTGGTGGCCGCCATACCTTTGTCATCGGTTTGTACCAGTGTGCCTTGGCCTTCGTCGGCACTGCCTGCGCCAACCACACCATCACCTTCTGTCACCCTAAAGATAACGGGCTTGTTGGCGACGGCCTGGCCTTTGTCGTCCACCAATTTGACGCTTAAAGGTTGTGCCGACCACAACCAGCACAGCCATGTCTATTACCGCTGGATGAACGAAGTGCCAGTGTTGTTTTTGCTGGGGATTGTTATTTTGGCGGTGGTCAAACCTTTTTAAGCGGGAGACGTGCGTGCCAAGCTGTACGCACACATCAAACTGCTTTGCCCAGCCCATCCAAATACGTCAGATATAAGCGCATGTCGAATTCCAGCTGATGATAATCTGGCAACATATAAGTGCATAATTTATAAAAGGCTTTGTTATGTTGTTTTTCGCGTAAATGCGCCAACTCATGCACCACAATCATCGTTAAAAACGCTGCTGGGGCGGTTTTAAAAACCGCTGCGATACGGATTTCATGTTTAGCCTTCAATTTGCCGCCTTGTACGCGCGAAACAAAGCTGTGCAAACCCAAGGCGTTATGCAGCACATCGATTTTGTCATCGTACACCACTTTGCTCAAGGGATCCGATTGCCTTAAAAATTGGTTTTTTAGGGCAATCGTATAGCCATACAAGGCTTTATCGGTTTTTACGTCATGTTGGGCTGGGTATTTTTTCTGCAACATCTGCCCTAAACTGCCGCTATCCAGCCACTGGCGCACTTGTGCCGTCAGCTCTGGCGAATAACCCGCCAAATATTTTAAGCTAGCCATTACTATTAATCCCAAGGTGGCGCGTCACCGCTATAAGCGACAAAATGGGGATCGGCGGCGGGCGTAACCACACGCCCCGCTTGCACACCCGATTTATTGCTTTTAACGGCGGGTTTAGACGCGGCACTGGGCGCAGCATCCTCTAGCCACGCCGCAAAAGGCGCTAGTGCTAGTGTGGGGCTGATATACCATTTTTTATGGGCGGGATCCCATCTTGCGCCTAAGGCTTTTGCCGCATCTTTCTCGGCAAAGGGTACATTTAGATAAACTTTTCCGTTGGACATATTGGTAACAATAAAAGGCTATGATGCAAAGTCTGGCTATTGTAAAGCATAGTCCTTGCCGACAGCTCCTCTGATTCCCTTACAGTCGCGTATAATTAAGCCACTGCGCTATCGCTGCTTACCCTTCCATCTTGTTTTTAGCAAACCATGAAAAAAACTGCACGTCCTACGCTTGCTTATCCTTATTGCTGTTTGGTGTTTTTACTGCTGCTCTTAGGGGCAACAACAAGCTGGGCAAAAGCCCCTAACCCTGATGCCAAAGCCAAAAGCCCATCACAAGAACTTAGCAAAGATAAGCTGCAAGCCAAAATTGCCGCTATCAATACCCGCCAAGGGCTGGATGAGACCCTTAAATCAAAAGTATTGTCGATTTACCAAAGTGCCGAAGACAATCTAAACAATAGCGAAAGCTTTAAGCTGCGCATTAACGACTACAGCTTAGCGATTAAGCTGGCCCCTGAAAAAACCAAAAAACTGCAAAAAGACATAGAGCAAACCTTGCTCAAGACTGCCAAACAAAAAGCCGAAGACTTTACTGACATTAGCACAGAAACTTTGGAACAACGCCTGACCCTAGAAAAAGGGCGGCTGATTAACCTCGAGGAACAACTGGCGAAAATTGATAATGAGCTGGTGCTACAACAGGCGCGACCCCAGCATATCCACGAAGAAACCGTTATTGCCAAACAAGATTTTGAGTCCGTACAAAATAAACTGGAAACCCCTGTTGAACCCAAGCTGACCAAGCTGGAAAGCGAAGCCAGCTTGGTGTACTTAAAAACCTTGTTCGATGCGCGTAGTGCTGAATTAAAAATGCTGGATGTAGAGGCGATCAGCAACCCGGTACGCGTAGAATTGCTAAAAACCGAACTGCATTTGCTGGACATCCAAAAAAATGCCCTCGTCCCCACTATTGGCGCGATAGAAAATCTGCTGACCGAACGGCGGCAACAAGAAGCCCAAGAAATGCAAGCGGCCTTAAGCCAAGCCGAAAAAGACTTGTCCGGCAAGCACTCGCTGATCCAGTCATTGACGCGCGAAAACATCCAATATAGCCGCGATTTACAGGCCATCACGACTAAAATTGACCAATACACCAGCGAAAAATCCAAGCTCGATGCCCAAGCCAGCGATATTGGCAACGATTTTAAAAGCGCCGAGAAAAAAATCCGCTTGGCGGGCTTAAGCCCGGCTTTGGGTAAGATTTTGCGCGAACAGCGGCGCAATTTGGCGAGCCAAGAGCCTTTTACCGTGCAATCGGAAACCATACAAAACGAGACAGCGCAGACTAGCCTTGAGCAATTTAAGATTGAGGACAAGCTTAAGCAACTGTCTGACTTAGATGCCTATTTGCAGGACATCATGGCGCAGCAAGTAGATCCCCAGTTGCCTTTGCCGCAACGCATGATGATACAAACCGAATTACGGATTTTACTCAACAACCAAAAGGAATTGCTCAACAAACGCTCGGTGGCCTACACCACATATCTGCGCACCTTGGGCGACTTTGATTTTGCCCGGCAACAAATGGCGGGCGAAGCGAAAAAGTTTGCCAGCTATTTGGACGAGAATTTGTTATGGGTAAAAAGTTCTGATCCGCTAGGCAGTCAAACTATTAGCGGGCTTTATCATGCCACTACATGGTTGCTGTCGCCGCTTAACTGGCTCAGAGTGCTTAAAGACACGGTAAAACTCGCCGTACTAAGCCCATTTTTGCTGTTACTGTGGGTGTGCTTAGGGGCGTTGCTGTGGTTAGGCAAACGCCAAGCCAAACAGCAATTGGCAGCTCTTGCGCCCAAAGTAGCCAAAATTTATACCGACAACTTCAATTACACCTTGCAAGCCTTGGCTTATACCGTCGCAATGGTATTGCCCATCCCGTTCATGGCTTATTATCTGGGCTGGCTGTTAGAGGGCGGCAGCCAAGTCGCCGACTTTACCCGCGCCCTCGGCGTAGGCTTGCAAAGTGCCTCGATACCGCTGTTTTTTCTGCATGTGTTTTACCGCCTTTTTGCACCTAACGGCATCGCACGCCTCCATTTCCAATGGCAGCCCCAAAACGCCAAGCTGCTGCGCCAACAACTGGCATGGCTACGTTTTGTCGCGGTCATCAGCCTGTTTCTGATGCACACGACCGCCGCTTCCAAAATTTCTGCCCACAGCGACAATTTGGGGCGTTTGGCTTTGCTGGTCAATATGTTGGCGATGTCGGCGTTTGCCGGACGCTTATTGCACCCCAATATCGGCCTGTTGCAACATCTGCTTAAGGCCGATCCCGAGGGCTGGCTCAACAAAGCCCGCTTTATCTGGTATCCCTTGGTCGTCTGCACGCCGCTAGTGATTATCGGTTTTGCCGTCGCGGGCTATTACCTCAGTGCCTTAGAGCTGCAAGAACAGTTGATTGTGTCGATACGGCTGATTTTTTTAGTGATGATTGTTTATGAACTGGTCATCCGCTGGCTCACCTTGGTCAACCGCCAACTGGCGATTAAAAACGCCCAGCAAAAGCGCAAAGTGGCGGCTTTGTCTGAAAAACCAGCCGTTATTGGCGGCGAAGATCCGGTATTGCCTATCGATGAGCAACTCATCGACATTCCTAAAATAAATGCACAAACCATACGCTTGCTGAATGTCTTCATCAACCTGGGCCTGTGCATAGGGTTTTTTATTATTTGGAAAAACATCCTGCCCGCATTTTCGTTTTTGGAAAATATTGTCCTGTGGCAGCATCGGGTCAGCATAGATGACCAAGACAGTTATCAAGCCATCACCTTAACCAATCTGATGCTGGCGGGCCTGTATTTGTTTATCATCGTCGTGTCGGTGCGCAATTTCTCGGGCATCATGGAATTATTGGTCTTTAGGCGTTTATCCATAGAAGCGGGCAGCCGCTATGCCATTAACCAACTCGCCAATTACGGCTTGGTGGCTATCGGTTTTATTACCATCGCCAACGAGCTAGGCGGTAGTTGGTCGCAGGTACAATGGTTGGTGGCGGCCTTGAGCGTGGGTTTGGGCTTTGGCTTGCAAGAAATCTTCGCCAATTTGGTGTCGGGCATTATTTTGTTGTTTGAACGCCCGATACGCGTGGGCGATACAGTGACCATCAGCGATGTGACGGGCAAAGTGAGCCGCATCCAAATGCGCGCAACCACCTTAATCGATATGGATCAAAAAGAGCATGTTGTGCCCAACAAAACCTTTATCACCACCCAATTGGTCAATTGGAGCTTGTCCGATGCGATTACGCGCGTCGTGATTCCTGTAGGCATAGCCTATGGCACGGATGTGGCATTGGCGCACAAAGTGATATTGGATACCGTGTTAAGCACGCCTTTAGTGCTTACAGAACCCGCTCCCAGTGTGTTGCTGATGGGCTTTGGCGATAATGCCCTGAATTTTTCGATCCGTGTGTTCGTCAGCGAGCTTTCCAACCGCTTGCCTGTCACCCATGATTTGCATATCCGCTTGGAAAAAGCCTTGCGCGAACATGCAATTGCCATTCCGTTCCCACAACGGGATTTGCATATCCGTTTGTCGGGTGACGAATTGGGAGCGTTGCATAGCATCTTGGCGAAAACCACACCCGCCAATTAAGCCTTATTATTGGCCTAGCTGCACAGCCAGACAAAAAAAAGGGTAACTATTCAGAGCGACTTCTAATAAGTCAAATTTACCGTAGGCTGAGCGGAGTCTTTACCGTAGGCTGAGCGGAGTCGAAGCCGGTTTGTTCGCTTCGACTCCGCTCAGCGAACGGCTGTTC
>JABFST010000106.1 GCA_013140465.1 Methylococcaceae bacterium | reverse complement strand
CGGACGGCTGGCAAAATAAGCCGCTAGGTTTTTCATGTCGTCATCGGTCATATTGCCCGCCGTTGATTCCATCAGCGAATTTTTACGCGTACCCGCCTTAAAGGCTTGCAATTGGTTGACGATATAATCGGCCTGTTGTGCTGCCAAATTAGGCCATTGCGGACTGCTGCTTTTGCCATTAGGGCCGTGACAGCCTATGCAGTTGCCTGCTTTTTGCTCACCTGCATTGACATCTGCTGCCAAGCTAGGTGCTGTCCAAAAACTTGCCAGCAAAACAAACAGGGGCAGGGTGTGTTTAAGTGCGTTCATGGTTTACCTCCATAAAATGAAATCAACGTCCTTTGGCTAGTGCTGTTTAGCATTAGGACGATAGGCATTAAAAGAGCGGCTACTATACAACCAAACAAATAAGCCAGTTAAGGTAAATTTCTAATCCGCAGCAGTTTTTAGGTCTGTGGCTGGTAAAATTCGAGTTTATAGTCTATGTGGCAAAAAAGCAGGTAATTAGTTCCTTACTCTGCCGCCTTATCCAAGGCTTGCAAATGCCGTAATTTTTCTTTGATTTTTATTTCCAGGCCGCGATCAACGGGGTGGTAAAACCTAGTACCCGCCAAAGCGTCTGGGAAATAATTTTCACCCGCCGCATAGGCTTCGGGTTCGTCATGGGCGTAGCGGTAGGCTTTGCCATAATCTAAAGACTTCATCAAGGCCGTGGGCGCATTGCGCAAATGCACGGGCACAGCCAAACTGCCACTGTTTTTGGCGGCACTCATGGCGGCTTTATAGGCGTTATAAACGGCATTGCTTTTGGGCGCACAGGCCAAATAAACCACGGCTTGCGCTAAAGTCAGCTCGCCTTCGGGGCTGCCTAAACGCTCTTGCGCTTCCCAGGCATTAATGGCTATTTGTAAGGCTCTGGGGTCGGCATTGCCGATGTCTTCGCTGGCCATCCTGACAATACGCCGCGCCAAATAGGCTAAAT
The DNA here is from genome assembly GCA_013140465.1 of Methylococcaceae bacterium. Classification (GTDB taxonomy): domain Bacteria; phylum Pseudomonadota; class Gammaproteobacteria; order Methylococcales; family Methylomonadaceae; genus Methylobacter_C. Next base: position 4,995 of record JABFST010000106.1, on the reverse strand, counting down.
CGCAACCTGCATCCAGCATCCGGCATAACCAGTATAAAGCCGCATCCGGCGCACTGCCGCGCACGGCTTTATGCAAGGCCGAAATTTGGTTGTAAAATTCTTCGCCTTGGTTGTCAAAGCGCCTGACACCACCCGCCAATACCTCTGCCGCACACGCAGGGCCGATGGTTTGGCTATGTTGGGATGCGGCGAGCTCTACGGCAATTTCCAACAGATTGAGCAATCTTCTGGCATCGCCATCTGCGGCCAGGGCAAACTGCAACTTAATGTCATCGTCCATCATTATGCCCAAACTGCCCAGTCCCCTGCCCGCATCCGCCAACGCTTTGTTTATCACCTGCAATAAATCTTCGCTGCTTAAGGCATTTAGCACATACACGCGGGCGCGCGACAATAAGGCATTATTCAAGGCAAATGAAGGGTTTTCAGTGGTTGCGCCGACAAAATAAACCGTGCCGTCTTCCACATGCGGCAAAAACGCATCTTGTTGTGATTTGTTAAAACGATGCACTTCATCCACAAACAACACCGTGCGCCTAAGCCGCTCCAGCTGGATTTTTTTGGCTTCCGCGACTGCTGCCCTAATTTCTTTTACGCCTGACAACACCGCCGACAAGGGCATAAACTCGGCATCTGAGTGCTGCGCAATCAGCCGCGCCAAGGTGGTTTTGCCAGTGCCGGGCGGGCCCCAAAAAATCATCGAGTGCAGCCGCCCTGACACGATGGCCTCATATAAAGGTTTGCCAGGCGTTAAGATATGCGCTTGGCCGACATAATCATCCAGTCCTTGCGGACGCATACGGTCAGCCAATGGCCTACTCAAATCATCAAACATACGTCCCCGCGACCCATCATTAAGCGACTGGGCTGTGCTTACTCTGAAAACACATCCACACCCTTAGGCACGGAAAACTCAAAGACAGTCGGTTTTATCGGCGGGTTTAACAACACATTTGAAAAATAAATATGTGTCAGTTGACCAAAATTGTCGCTGAGTTCCATACCCGCCAGCACGCCTTTTTGTAAGCCAATCAGGATGTATTTAAAACTGCTTTCTTGGTTTTTGGGCAATAGCTTAATCCATTGCATATCGCCTTCAACCCCTTGGTTTTCCATTGTAAAGTTATCTTCTAAAGAAACGTCGCCACTTAACAACAAGGCGGGCGTAGAGCCTACCGAATCATCCAGTTTTCTGATCGTGACTTGTTCCAAGTCGGTGTCATAAAACCAGACTTTGCCGCCGGATGAGACGATCTTTTGCTTAAACGGGCTTAAATAATCCCAACGGAACTTACCCGGGCGTTGCAGGAAAAACTTGCCAAAGCTGGTTTGGTAAGGATTGCCCGCTTCATTGATAAGCACTTGCTTAAAATCCGCCGTCAGCGACTTTGACACCGCCAAAAAGGATTGTAATTGCTTAATCGGCGGCTCGGCTGCCCAACTGGGCTGGCTGAGTGCCAACAAAGTCAAAAAAACCAAACGGAAAATGCTTGTTGTTTTTATAGATACGCTGTTGAAACTCATTAGGGTGTGGACTCACTAGGTTTAGGTTTATTGTCATTAGGTTGGGTGTTGCTGGGTGCAGCACCCTCAGAATCGGGTTCATCCTCAAAAATATCAGAAAACCATGACTTGTCTTCGTCAAATACTTTTTGCCCACAAGACGAATAGGCCGTAGGCTCAGATCCGGCAATATACGGATATTGTTTGCTATGTCCGCAGCCTTTGCGCGTCAACAAGCCGCTGCTAGGTTCTACCCACAGCAATTTCACATTATCGGGCGGGTTTAAGGTGACGGCTTGGGTGGAAATTTGCTGCATTAATGAAATCCACAACGGCAACGCCCCTGTAGAACCCGTTAAGCCGATAGGCTTGTTGTCATCGCGCCCAACCCAAACCACCGCTAAATAATCGCCTGTATAGCCAGCAAACCAGCTGTCTTTAGCATCATTGGTGGTGCCGGTTTTGCCGACCAGGCCATAATCTTTGGGAAACACATCATAAGCCGTGCGCCCTGTGCCTTCGTGCATCACTTCTTGCATCATGGTGTTGACTATATAAGTGGCTGCCGGATCGACCGCTTGGCGCACGGTCAGTGGGTAGCTTTGCAATTGCTTGCCAGCCGTATCGACCACCGCACGGATACTTTTTATTGGCGTTGAAAAACCGTCGCCCGCCAAGGTTTGGTACATTTGCGTGACCTCTATCGGGGTCAGCGATGATGCTCCCAATAATAGCGAAGGATACAGGTTAAGATCCCGCGTTACGCCCATATTTCTCAGGGTTTTGGCGGTGCGCCCGACACCTATGTCCATGCCTATGCGCACGGTTGCCAAGTTGTAGGATTTGGCGAGGGCCGTATGCAGGGCAACCCGCCCATGCTGCCTATGGTCATAATTTTTGGGGATCCAATCGGTGCCATTTTGGCCTTTGACCACCATTGTCGAATCGCTGACCCTAGTGGTAATCGTGTATTTTTTGGGATATTCCAAGGCCGTCAAATACACGGCTGGCTTAATTAACGAACCGATAGGGCGCAATGCGTCTAAGGCGCGGTTAAAGCCGCCCGCCAAATTTTCACGCCCACTGGATAAAGCCGTCACTTCACCACTGTCGCGGCGGGTGACAATCACCGCCGTCTCTAAATTATTGGCATGGGGGAGTTTGTCCAACTCTTTTAGCTTAGCAGCGACCGTGGACTCTAAGGTGTTTTGGACTTGGGTGTCTAAGGTTGTGAAGATTCTCAAGCCTTGCGAGGTCAGATCTTTTTCGTCGTAATCTTGCCGTAACTGCCTTTTTACCAAATCCAAAAATCCGGGATAAAGGTTGGACGAACGCTGCGGGCGCGGTATCACATTTAACGCCTTGGCTTTTGCTGCTGCCGCCACTTCGGCAGTGATATAGCCTTCCACCGCCATTTCATCCAACACCAAGTCACGGCGTTGTACGGCGCGTTCGGGAAAACGGCGCGGATCATATTCAGACGGGCCACGCACCAACGCGACCAACGATGCCAACTGCTCTAGGGGCAAATCTTTTAACGGGCTGCCAAAATAAAACTCAGAAGCCAATCCGAAGCCGTGTACGGCATTGGCGCCATTTTGGCCGAGGTAAATCTCGTTTAAATAAGCTTCCAGGATTTCCTTTTTGCTGTAGCGGTACTCCAAAATCAAGGCCATTAAGGCTTCTTTTATTTTGCGCGACAACCGCCGTTCGTTGCTTAAATAAAAGTTTTTCACCAACTGTTGGGTAATCGTGCTGCCGCCTTGCACCATGCCGCCAGCGCGTACATTGGTCCACAATGCGCGGGCGATGCCGCGCATGGACACGCCGTAATGCTGATAAAAATCGCGGTCTTCTGATGCCAGCAAGCCTTTCACGAGTAAATCGGGGGCTTCTTCCAGCTTAATTAAAATCCGGTCTTCTTTAATAGTAGGATAAAAGCTGCCAATTTGTACCGGATCCATACGGATAATGGCAATCTCTTCGGCTTTGGTTAAATCAATAATTTTTTCTATGCCTGTCTCAATAAAGCTGAGCTGCATCAGCATACTGGGCTGGTGTTGGTCCCAAAAGGCAAAATCGCGGGTTTTGACCCGCACCTGCAAGCCATCTTTAAAATATGTGCCGTCCGCTGATAATTTGGCATCTTGCCGATAATTGAGCATTGTTAATAAGGCTTCAAATTTGTCGGCAGTCAAGGCATAACCTGCATACAGCTCCAGCGGGCTGGCATAAACGCGGGCAGGAATCGCCCAGCGCTTGCCTTCAAATTGCTCGCGCACGTTATAATCCAAATAGCCCAAATAGCTAAAAAACAAAAAACCCACTACGGTAAACACCATTAACACGGTGTTCCTAAACCAATGTGAGGTGGATTTTTTGGGCGGCTTTTTAGTGCCGTATCGGGAACTGCGCCTTATTGTTTTCTCTGCCATAAGCCTATTTAAAAATCATTAATATCAACTGTCATGCCTTACTGGTGCTTGGCTATTATACATAAATTAAGGTTTGCCCAAGGGCAAGCGTTGTACTCCGGCGGTGATGGCTTATAATCGGCACATCCCTGCCTGTAATAAATGCGGCACAACCCTACCTACTGATGCGCTAAGATAAACCGTGACGGCAAAAAGTTCAGAACCCCCTTTTGACAGTGCGGCCTTTTTAACCACCTTGACCACCCGCCCCGGCATTTACATGATGCTCGACAGCCAAGGCGAAATCATTTATATCGGCAAGGCAAAAAACCTTAAGAACCGCGTTTCCAGTTACTTTAGAAACCATACTGCGCCGATTAAGCAACAAACAATGGTGGCAAAAATTGCCGCCATCGAAGTGACTGTCACCCATACCGAAGCCGAGGCGCTGTTGCTGGAATGCCAGCAAATCCGGCGGCACAAGCCGCGTTACAATATTTGCTTAAGAGATGACCGCTCGTTCCCTTATATCTATTTGTCCACCGACCAAGACTTCCCGCAAATCACCTTGCATCGCGGGGCAAAAACCAAAAAAGGCCGCTATTTTGGCCCTTATCCCAGTTCAGTCGCCGCCAGAGAAAGCTTAAAGTTATTGCAGCGGCTGTTTCCCGTGCGCCAATGCGATGACACTTTTTACAGTAACCGCACCCGCCCCTGCCTGCAACACCAAATTGAACGCTGTACCGCGCCGTGCGTAGGTTTGATTGATAAAGCCAGTTACGCGCAAGATGTCACCAGCACCTTAATGTTCCTCGAAGGCAAAGGCGGCTTGTTGCTGGAGCAGCTCATCGGCAATATGGAGCAAGCTGCCGCCAAGTTGGAATTTGAACAGGCGGCGGCGATTAGGGATCAAATCACCCGTTTGCGTTCGGTCATGGAAAAGCAATTTGTGCTGGGTGATAAAGGCGATGTCGATATTGTCGCCTGCGCCAACAAAGCCAATTTGGCGTGCGTGCAGGTATTTTTTGTGCGCAATGGGCAGCAATTGGGCAATAAGGTGTTTTTCCTTAAAATGACC
>JABFST010000129.1 GCA_013140465.1 Methylococcaceae bacterium | reverse complement strand
TTAGTATCTGTTGCCCTAATACATCGGGTAACTCTATTACTAACTGCATTTTTTAATCTCCAATGATTAATGTGGGTTTGTAGTGGCAGATAAAGAACTGCGAGGTTTATAAAACCTCGCAGGTCTGCCGCTATTGCCTACAACTAAATATAAGTGTAACTATTCAGAGCGACTTCTAATAAGTCAAATTTACCGTAGGCTGAGCGGGGTCGAAGCCGGTTTGTTCGCTTCGACTCCGCTCAGCGAACGGCTGTTCCGCTCAGTGAACGGCTGTTCCGCTCAGTGAACGGCTGTTCCGCTCAGCGAACGGCTGTTCCGCTCAGTGAACGGCTGTTCCGCTCAGCGAACGGCTGTTCCGCTCAGCGAACGGCTGTTCCGCTCAGCGAACGGCTGTTCCGCTCAGCGAACGGCTGTTGTGCCCCGGATGCTGAATAGTTACATATAAGTTACCTATTTTCCGCTGTTTTTAGTGATTGTTGGCAATACTTTCATGGTCACAATCGGCAAATCCATCCTACTTTCATACACCTTCCGCGTTAAAAAGTGGGCTTCCCGTTTAAGCTGGGACAGTTTGGGTGTCGTTCGCTGAGCGGAGTCGAAGCGAATCCCGCCGCCGGCTTCGACTCCGCTCAGCCAACGGCTACTCAGTCCCGCTTTAAGTGAGTAGCCAAAAAGTGCAAGCACGCCGCAACTAATATCCAAAATCGACCTTATGGGAAACCAAAGTGGCTTTGGTAGTTGGCGTTTGCAGCCCTGTACACCTGCTGTAGAGGCTAGATGTGGGCCACATTAAACCATCGGTATCGACACGCATGTCAGCGTTTCGCCATCACCACAAAGCCATACCTAAGGCTGCCGAACCAACACAGGCGCAACAGGCAAAGTTTGGTCTCGGTAACATTCAGGTGAATCAGCACACACCGCCAACTCAACAGCTTCAGCTTGCCACGGCACAAAACCCACCTCGGGTTCAAAGACAAAAATCTCGCCGCTGTCGGGGTCTTTTACGCTTAAATGCAGCCATGCCCCGGCAATCAGTTCGCGCAAGCTGGGTTGTTCGGCATAAATGCGTGCTAACACGGCGGTTTTGGCTTCCACCAATAATTGCAAGCGCATGGCCTCGTGGATTTCCACCATTTGCTGCGGCAAGCCGGTACGCAAATCACTGCCCGCACCTTCCATCACGCCAAAAAATCCGGTTAGGTTATGCGGCACTTTAGAGCCACAGCCAAAACGGTCATTATTGACTGTGGAAAAGTAATATTCCAAATTAATCCCCGCACCCACTGGCCCTACAGCCAGCAAAATGCCTTCCAGAATTTTGCCGTCCGCGTCTTGGCTAGGATCGTAAGAAATTAAAAACACCCTGCGGTCAAAAAACGCGCCTTGGCTTAAGGAACGTCGCCCGACTATAGCCGCCGCATTGGTGGCATGGCCTAATTCGGGGCGGGCTTGGGAATAATCTGTGGCGCGTTCTTCAATATGCGCCAAGGCTTGGGCTGGGGTAGGGCGGAGTGGCGCAGAAGCCAAACGGCGGCAACGTTCGTGGGCGGACCACTGTTGGGCATGGCGCAAGGCTTGTTGTAGTTTGTTAAAAGCCGGGCGGCGTGCGGCGGGCAAATCATCGACATCATACCAACTGATCGCCTCGTTGCAGGTGTTGTGTTCTGCGCCGATAAACCAAGTGTCCTCAGGAATGACTATGCCGCGTGCCGCCAACAGCGTGCGTATGACCGGACGGTTCGCCATTGCCGCAAACACCCGCGCATTCGGGCCACCATGCCGACCGCTGCATGCCCCGCAATCGTAGGCCGCCAAATGCGGGTTATTTTGGCTGATAGAGCCATGCCCCATCAGCACCACCAATTCCGCAAAGCTGTAAGTCAGGCCGGTATTGCGCAAAAATCCGGCAATGCGGTCGGCTTGTTCGGTATCGGTAAAACCCAGTTTCGGTTGCGCGGTGGTGGCGGGGGTTAGGGTGTCGGTGTTGCTAAAGTGTAATTGGGTGTTTACCTTTGGCGCTAAGGTGTTTGCCGCCCCAGCCAAGAGCCGTTGCTGGGGTTTGGGAAACAAGGCTTTTGCCAATAAGCCCAGCAAAGCCACAGGGGCGATGGCATCCAGTAAGGGTGTTGCCAGCAATAACCGCCGCCGTAAGCTATGGTGCAAAATAGCCGCCACGCTGTTATTGATGCGCTTGCCGCGTTGGTGGCGGGTGACTGTAGCTGCACCGCCCGCGCGGGCGATTTCTTGCACTTCGTGGGCGGGGGTGACGACAATTGGGCATAAGGGCGTGACTTTGTGGTCGTCCAAACCCCGATAATTCATCGCGATGCCGAAAAATCCCGCCGCGCCCAAGGTTTCGATGGCGGGATTATATTCTTCCAAATGCCGACGAAAGCCTTCTTCGCGGTCGTCCATGCAGAACACCAACTGTGCTTCAGGCCGTTGCCCGCGTTGCTGCCATCGACCGCGCCCATGATTGGCGCGTAAGGCGTGAAAAAACCGTTCGCGGTAGTTCCGTTCAAACGCATACAGCCATAAACTGCCGCGTTGCGGCGCGGTAAAGTTTGCCAATACATCGCGCATAGCTAGCAGGTCGGCGCGGCTTAAAAGCTCAAGAGCCGCCGCATTCAGCCCCAAATGTTGGCATAAGCGGAACAACGGCCACACATCGGTGGGCAATGCCGCTGTGCGTGGCGTTGGCGTAGCAAAATCAATTTGTTCGGCGATGTGTTGCCAATCGGCGCGGTTTTGGCGCTCGGGGTCGGCTTGCAAGGCCAAGGTTTCGGCCTGTTGGCTGAGGTGTTCCGGCAACAGCCCTTGGTACAAGTGTTGGCGCACTAAAAATTCGGCGCCGTGTTTGGCAAAATAACTGTACAAGGTGCTGATTTTTGCCGCGCATTTCCAAGTGTCGTGGCAGATTTGGTTGAGCCATAAGCGGTCTAAGGTCAGGCGTATCGCCAAATAATCGGCGAGTGTGGGCTTGGCGTCGTTGGCGGTTTGATACTGGGGATGGTGTTGCCGCCAGTTAATCAGCCCCGACCAACCGGGCAATTCCAAGGCCAAGCGTTGTAAATAGCCAGCCCATTGTGGCGGCGGGATTTCCAGTTCGGTCAACTGCAAAATAAGAGTGCTGAGCGCATCTTCGGGCAAATCGCAGACCGTGGCTTGCCAATCGGGCAGTTCATGCAGGAATGGGTTGGCATCGTAAGCCACGGTTGCTCGCCACGCGGCAAAAAAACCTAGGCCACTGCGTTCCGGCAGTTGCCAAGCGGCTACGCCTTCGTCCATTGCCGAAGCGGCAAATCGGATTAGCTGCGGGCGCACGGCATCGAGAATGTCGATGCCTGTTAAGGCCAAGACCAAACCGCGTAAGGTGATGCTATCGCCTAGCTGTGCTAATAACGTGTTTAGGGCGTTGAGGGCGTGCTTGTTGATGGCGGCGGGGCTATGCCGCAACGGCGCGGCATCGGTGTTGGCAGCGGGGTTTAAGGCACTGGCAGGTAGCTCCAGTTTCGCCAATAAACTATCCCATAACGCCTTAATCGCGAGTGCAGGGGTGCTATCAGCGATTAACTGTTGCGCCACGGCGGCGGGTACATCGGCTTGTACGGTGGTTAACGCCGACAGTTCCGCTATCTGCCAATGCAGTTGGCTTAAACTGATGGCGGCTAAATCATAGCGCAAAGCAATCCGGTAAAGGGTGTGGCGGGTTATTGTGGTTCCGCCTAGGGTGCAGACAGGCGCATCGTCCAGGTGTTTGGCGTGTGCCAAGGCGGCGTTAATATCATCATCATTAATCCGGCCTTGTTGATAAAACTGGCGGTTTTGGCTGTCTGGCAGATATGCGCTGATGCCTGTTAAGGCTTCGGAAGCCGCCAATGCCTCGGTAAAGGGCAAATGCTGATAACCGTGCAAGGTGTTGTGGTGGACAAAATCCAACAGCGGGGCTTGTCCGGGCAGAATATGATCTAAATGCGCCAACACCTCAAGCAGGTGGGCGGGTAAGTTATCAGCGGAAAATGCAGTCGCCGTCATGATTATAATAACCTCAGGCTAATTTGCTGGTGCATCTCCGCCACCGTGGCGGCAGACAGTTCGATTAAGGCCGTCGGCATCAGGCCAAAAATGAGGATGCCCGCCAACAAGATGCTGGCAGCCAACAGTTCGGGCAGTTTTAGGTCAGGGATGTGCTGCATTTTGGCAGAAACCGCACCCGTAAATAACAGCCCCATCGTGCGCAAGGCATAAGCCGCGCTAATCAGCATACTGACGCTAAACAACACCATCAATGCCCCCCACACCTGAAACCCGCCGATCAGCGCGTGCAATTCGGCGACAAAACCCACCGTACCCGGCAAGCCCATCGCCGCCAGCAGGGTTAAGGTCATAAACAAGGCAAAACGCGGCATGACTTGCACTAGCGAACTGTAATCCTGAATGTCCCGCGTGTGGGTGCGCTCGTACAACAAGCCCACCAACAAAAACAAAGCCCCCGCAATCAAGCCGTGGGCGGTCATTTGCAACACCGCCGCCATCAAGCCCGTTTCATTTAAAGTGGCGATGCCCAGCAACACTAGCCCCATGTGGCTAACCGACGAATATGCCACCATCGCTTTCATATCGCTTTGCCGCCAAGCCAGCAAGCCGCCGTAAATCATCCCGAACAAGGCCAGAAAAACCAGCATGGGTTGGAGTAAATGCGCGGCTTCGGGCAGCATCACCACCGCCCGCATCAAGCCATAAGCGCCCATTTTTAGCAAAATGCCCGACAACAAAATACTCACGGGGCTAGGGGCTTCGACATGCGCCAAGGGCAACCAACCATGCAGCGGAAAAATCGGCATCTTAACGCCAAAACCAATTAAAAATCCCAGCAACACCAACACTTGTTCTACGCGCGGCATGTCTTTTGCGGCTTGGTGCATGGTGGTCATTAAGGAACCGCCGTGTTCCAAATCATATTGGCTGATCGCCAATAAGCTCATCAGCATAAACACCGAACCGACCATGGTGTACAGCACAAAGTTTAAGCTTGCCGCGTGCTTGCGTTTGCCGCCCCAACGACCAATCAGAAAAAACAGCGGAATCAGCGTGACTTCCCAAAAAATATAAAACAAGGCCCAGTCTTGCGCCAAAAACACGCCTAACATGCCAAATTCCAACAGCAAAATGCAGATATGGTAGCCCTTGATGCTTTCGGTTACAGTCAGGGACGCGAGCAAGGCAATGCTGGTCAGCAAGCTAGCCAACACCAACATCGGCAACGACAAGCCATCAACACCCAGTGCATAAGCACTGCCCAAATCGGGGTTTAGGGGAAAGTATTCGCTCCATTGCAAGGCAACGGTTTGGGTATCAAAGCTTATGGCTAAGTAACAACTTTGCACGAAGGCCAAGGCACCAAACAAATGTGCGATAAAGCGGATGTGGTGGCTATGCTGGCCCGGAATTAACACCAGCAGCAAAACCCCAAGTGCTGGCGTAAACAGCAATAGGCTCAATATACCCATAATTCTGAGTGTTAAGGTGGAGGAGGTTGGCGGTGGCTGCAATTATACGGTTAAGGCGAGGATTGGCAAGCTTGGGCGGCAGCTAAGCCCCGTGGTTTTACCGCCCAAAATCCACACGCTTTATGCGAGATTGTTCTGTGCGCCAGCCCACTTAAGGCGCACTTAAGACTTATCCCGTTAAACTGGCCCCAACGTTATTATCCAAAACGTTAAAAAACCTGACGCAAAACCAAGGCATCAGGCACCAGCGGGAACGCCGCAATCGCAGACAAAAACGGGCATACGGCGTTTCCAGAGTGGCTTTTAATCAATAAGCCATCGATTTTAATTGACTGAGGTATTTCTTATGAACAAGCTGATAATAGCCATTGTTGTTGCCGTGGTAAGCAGTTACTTTGTGAATCCGATTAGCGCAGCCGAGGCATCACGCCGCCACAGCACTACGCATCACCAAGCCCAACACAGCAAACATAAAACC
>JABFST010000173.1 GCA_013140465.1 Methylococcaceae bacterium | reverse complement strand
CCTCTTATCTTCCCCCGCCGCTTTTCGGTATGATGACGTTTTTACCGGAGCGCACCATGTCTTATTTGCACACCCTAGAATCCGCCTTGGCGAACTTGCCTGATGACTTGCGCCCCGCGCCCGCCAAGGCGTTGGCAGACTTTAACGCGCAACTGGCAGACTTCAACCCTGATCCCGCGATTGCCGCATCAATGGTGCAAGTATGGTGCGCAACCACATCAAAAGCTTAAGCGACAAAGACTACGCCACGCTAAAAGGCTTGAGCTCCTTGGATTTTGTGCTGTTGTTTATGCCCATAGAAGCCGCGTTCATCGCCGCTTTCCAAGCCGACGAACGCCTGTTTAGTGATGCCTTTGAACATAAAATCATCGTCGTCACCCCCACCACCTTACTCGCCACCTTGCGCACCATCGGCAATATCTGACGTTACGAACGCCAAAACGAAAACGCCAAAGCCATCGCCGACAAAGCGGGCGTGGTCTACGACAAACTGCGCGGTTTGGTTGAAGAACTGGAAAAACTAGGCAAACAACTCAGCAACGCCCAAAGCACTTACGACGGCGTGATGAACAAACTTACCCTAGGCCAAGGCAACCTAATTCGCCAAGCGCATAGTTTTGTCGAATTGGGCGTAAAGGTGAAAAAGCCGCTGCCTAAGAGCATTCGGGAACAGGCGGGGATAGATGGGGATGAGGTGGCGGAGTAGCCAAATGAGTGTAAAAATGGGATTTAGCGGTACTCAATGTGCGTTGTTTGTGCTTGCTATGGTTTAATTTATATGCCTTACGATAACAAAAATGATTATATTTACTTATAGAGAACTTAAAAGTGCTTGGAATAATTGCCGGACAGCGTTTGAATCTGCGGACACCAAATCCAATGCGCATCGATTGTTGCTGTTTTATGCGGTGGAAACAGGCTTGAAAGCTGTATATTTGAAACGCAATAATAAAAATGATACTGGGTGTGATGATGCAAAGGCTCTATTCTCCGAAATCCAACATAACTTGAATAAACTAATGCACGAATTACGGACGGGCAGCGAATTAAATTTACCTGCTGATATTCAGTTGAATGACCTAAAGCTACCAACGACAAACCGCAGACCAAGTAGCGCAAAGCTCAACGAAATTTGGAGATACGGCGCTATAGCAATAAGACCAACGGATGCAGAACTGGAAAACCAATTAATAGCCATTCTGGCATGGATTGATGGGGAACTAAGATGACCAACGATGAGATTGATACAACCGCCCCGTTAATGACATGGCTGGATGTGGAGCGGCGTTTTCGTCAGCTTCAAAGTCGTAATGATGATTTTTGCAAATCTATCTCCCGTATAGATTGTTATTCAGATGGCGCGGAAATCACCTTGGTCGATGAAGCATCCGTGGGCAGCCTGCACGCTTGGCTTGGGACGGCCTTTCGCAATGCCTTGGATGAAAATGAAAATAACAATACGCTGACCTTAAGCATTGCCAAAACCCCTTATCCCATTGAAGTGCTTCCACCAGCAAAAAAACGGCAACTTCCCGTGTCTTACCCGCTTTGGCATGATTTGGCCTATCCGATAAGTGGTTTTGTTAATCCCGAACCATTACCAAGCAATCTCTATATGGGTGCATTCCACTCTTTCAAGGGTGGCGTAGGGCGCACAACCGCCTTAATCACATTTTTGGCGGCTTATTTAGAGAATGACAATAAGCGTAAAGCCAAAATTTTGTTGGTAGACGCCGACTTAGAAGCTCCCGGCATCACTTATTGGTTGGATAGCGTAAACCGCCCCAGTATTTCTTTTGTGCGCTTTCTTGAGGCGGTGCATTATCCACCTGCCTTGGTGGAGGCATCTATTCAATATTGTGCGGCTGAATTGCGCAAATCGTCTATCACCCTGAATGGAAACCAAGAAATTTTTGTGCTGCCCGCTTGCGTGGATCCCAAGCAGCCTATTGAATTATTGGACACGCCCGTTTTGCCAGAGCATTTGGCACGCAACCCCAGCAATCCGTGGCGTGTTGGCGATGCAATTGAGCAGTTGGCAACTGAGTTAAAAGCCGATTGTGTGCTGATAGATTTAAGGGCGGGTTTAAGTGAGTTGTCTAGTCCCTTGTTGTTTGACCCGCGTATCGAGCGTTTTATAGTGTCTACGATAGCACCGCAGTCTGTTAATGGCGCGGTGCTGATTTTAGAGAAAATGGCCTTATTGAGATCTTCTTTGGCAACCGATATAGATAATCTAGCCGCTGTGCCCACGGTTATTTTAAGCCTTTTAACACAAACTTTGCGTGACTCGCAAGATTATGATGCGGCTATTGAGAAACTTCTTACCGCATTCCCTCCTTTTGATGAAGACGACACGGCGGCACTTGATTATTTCATTGATGCTGGCTTTTCAGACAATCTCATGTGCATTCGAGATATTACACAAGCCCTGGCATTAACTAAAGAAAGTCCACTTTTTAGCCGATTAAAATTGTTACCCAGCACTAAACCGCCTTTAAAAACGGGTAAGAAGCCTAAGCGGATGGAAGAAGCTAAAAATTCCGAGCGTTCCAATGATGCAAAAAAACTGGCTGAACTCTGCGAACGCTATATTTATGCTGAACGCGGCGAGGGTGAAAAGTTGCTGATTACAGACCCCCTCAGAAATCTGGCAAAACATTACCAAAATAGCATTCCCAATACGCTGTCTATCGGCGCAAAAGGCGCGGGTAAGACATTTAATTTTTTACAATTATGCCGAGCTAAAACATGGGAAGATTTTCTAAAAAAACTCAATACAAAACCCATTGATAACACAAAAACACTGATATTCCCTTTTCTTGTCTCAAAAAACCTAGGTAGGCAGGCTGAAGAGGCTATCAGCAGTTGCCGTAAAAATTGTTTTCAGCAGCTAGGGCTTGAGCTTGCTTTTTCTGACACGGAATTTTCTGATCGCATTAACAATGCGGGTTCAGTTACTCAAACAGATTGGGCGACATTTTGGACGACGGAGATATTGCGTACATTTAACCCAACAGGCCAACATCTAAACGACTTAAACCAGTTATTGGCCGATAAAAATCTTCGTATGGTTATTTTGATTGATGGCTTAGAAGATCAATTTCCGACACCCACAGACCCTATTGCCCAAAAAGCATTGGAAACCTTGTTAAGGTTTCCTGACCGTTTCAAAGAAATACGCGAAAGTCATTTAGGGTTAATCACATTTGTTCGGGCGGATTATGTCCGTGCCGTTATTCAGCAGAATGCAGGACAATTTGAAGACCGTTATAAAGCCTTTGCCTTGGAATGGACGGCAGAATCTTTTTTGCGACTTGCACATTGGATATGTGCCCAAACCGGTTTGAGCTGGGCAAAAAATGATTCTGAATCGTTGTCCAGCCATGAGTTGCTGGAGAAGCTGGAAAAATTATGGGGGCAAAAATTAGGTTCTGTAAAATCAAAAGAAGCCTTTACTGCCCGTTGGGTGTTTGCAGTGCTGTGTGATTTAAATGGGCGATTGCAGGCACGCGATTTAGTGCGCTTCATGTTCTATGCCGCCACCGAAAGTCAATCGGGGCGAACCGCTGTCTGGGATGATAGGGTATTGTTTCCTGCGGCTATCCGTAGTGCTGTGGAAAAATGTAGTGCCGCTAAAGTGGAGGAAGCAATTTTAGAGATAGAGGTTCTAAATCAATGGAGTGACGAGCTTAAAAAAAATCAGGTCGATAGATCAGTCCCTTTTGATGCCCAAGAGGAAAGCATGGGATTACCCCCCGAGCGTCTAAAAGCACTTCAAGATTTAGGCGTGATATTTGAAGACCGTGACAAAATGACCGAGAAAAAACGTTTCTACTTGCCGGAAAGTTACCGTTCCGGGCTGGGCTTTACCTTGACCAGCACAGGGCGTTCAAAAGTGTTAGCTATTATCAAACGAAATTTAAAATTACCGTTTTAGGGAATTCATAAGTTCTATATGAATTCCAATGGTTTTTGATAGCCTATATAGTTGATTTTATTAATAAAACAATATATCCGTCAGTAGCGGTACACGCTTTTCGTATTCAGCATTCGGATAATCGTACTGGCAATGCTTGTGAGCTACGTTTGTGGTTTTACAACTGCCATTTTATCTTCGGACATCGCCATATCGGGTAGCGGTAAAGTTCTGTTGTCTGGACGTAACTTTGCCTAGACTGCTTCGAGGGAAAGCTTATTTTCTCCCGCCGCTTTTCGGTATGATGACGTTTTTACCGTGGAGCGCACCATGTCTTATTTGCACACCCTAGAATCCGCCTTGGCACGCTTGCCTGATGACTTACGCCCCGCGCCCGCCAAGGCGTTGGCAGACTTTAACGCGCAACTGCCAGACTTCAATCCTGACCCCGCGATTGCCGCATCAATGGTGCCAGTATGGTGCGCCAGTGAGTTTATTGCCGAAAGTTGCGTGCGGCAGCCGTCGCTGTTAGAGGATTTGGCGACTTCGGGGGATTTGCTGGTGGCGTATCCAGCCGCCCGTTATACGCAACGCTTAAGCGGCTTGGAGATTACCGACCAAGCCAGTTTGATGCGGGCGTTGCGGGTGTTTAGGCGGCGCGAAATGATCCGCATCGCGTGGCGCGATTTGGCGGGCTGGGCCGAGTTGTCCGAAACTTTACTGGAATTGTCGTGGCTGGCGGAGGCGTGCATCCAATACGCTTTGGCTTGGTTATACCAACAAGCCTGCGCCAAATACGGCACACCGCTACTGGCGAATGGCGCACCGCAACAACTGGTGGTGTTGGGCATGGGCAAGCTGGGGGCGTTCGAGCTGAATTATTCGTCGGACATCGATTTGATTTTTGCCTATCCCGAAAACGGTGAACTGCCCGACCGCAAAGCCACCAGTTATGGCGAATTTTTCACGCGGGTGTGCCAAAACTTGGTGAAAGTGTTGGATGAAACCACCGCCGATGGCTTTGTGTTCCGCACCGACATCCGCTTAAGACCGTTTGGCGATAGTGGCCCTATTATCATGACGTTTGACGGCATGGAGCATTATTACCAAACCCAAGCCCGCGAATGGGAACGCTACGCGATGATTAAGGCGCGGCAAGTGGCGGGCGATGTAGGCAAAGGTGCAGAATTGATGGCGATGCTGCGGGCGTTTGTGTATCGGCGTTATTTGGATTATGGCGCGTTTGAGGAACTGCGCGGCTTAAAGGCGCAAATCAGCCAAGAATTACGGCGCAAAGACCGTTTGGACAATATTAAGCTAGGCGCGGGCGGTATCCGCGAAATTGAATTTATCGGCCAAGCGTTCCAGTTAATCCGAGGCGGCAACGAAAAAGCCCTACAAACGCGCGGCATTATGGACGTGTTGCGGCTGTTGGGTGAACTGGGCTTGATGGCAGCGCATGACAGCGCCCAATTGCAGCAATCCTACTGTTTTTTGCGCCGCACCGAAAACCATATCCAACAATACCAAGATCGGCAAACCCATGATGTGCCGACGGCGGATCTAGTCCAAAAAATCCTCGCCTATTCCTTGGGCTATGCCGATGTCGGCAGTTTTAAACACCAGCTAGATGCGGTCAGGGCGCAAGTGCATAACGTGTTTGACCAAGTGTTTTCGGTATCGCGGCAAGCCGGGCAAGACCAACGCAGCCAACAGCTGTGGGCGGCGGTCGCCGATGATGCGGAGTTGTGGGCGCATTTACGCGCTTATGGTTTTGCTGATCCCGAAGCCAGCCTTAACAACCTCAAGCACTTTAAGAATGCGCCGTCCATCCGCCGCCTGACCAGCAAAGGCGCAAAAGTGCTGGATCAATTGCTGCCGCAATTAATTGTGGCCTTGGCGCAAACCAGCAGCCCCGACATTACGCTCCAACGCTTGCTGGCCTTGTTTGAGGCCGTGGCCGGGCGCAATGTGTATTTGGCCTTGCTGGCGGAAAACCCCGATGCCTTGGCGCAACTGATACGCTTGGCGGCAGCCAGCCCGTGGTTGTGCGATTATTTGGCGCGTTATCCGGTGTTGTTTGATGAA
>JABFST010000292.1 GCA_013140465.1 Methylococcaceae bacterium | reverse complement strand
TTGCACAGGTTGGCGGTTTTTGTGTCGGTAAACCGACAAAATAATCGCGATTGTGCTGTTTAATGCCTTACTTAGAGGGATTGCTTAAGGGCTTTTTTATTTTAAATCTATATCTTAGCGATGCTGGCGTTGTTTTTGCTTGATATTTGTTAATCATCGTTCAACACACTCATGCGCCCATGAAAAAAATCTCCTTACGTTTTTTGCAAACGCACACCAATTTGGCTGACGTTATGGACCAACTGTCCCCCGACCTGCTCGGCGAGGGTTATAACAAAATGCCGTTCCAATTGTTTGTGGAAGCGGTAGAACAAGTGCCTATCGCCATTTCCATCACCGACAAAAAAGCCAATATTTTGTATGTGAACGATGCCTTTTCGCGCGTGACAGGTTATTCGCAAGAGGACATTTTGGGCGAAAACGAATCGATTTTGTCGGACAAGCGCACGCCGCGTACGGTGTACTACGATTTATGGCACACGATCAGCGCCAAAAAAGTGTGGCGCGGCACTTTGTGCAACCGCCATAAATCAGGGCAACGGTATTTGTCGGACTTGACGATAGCCCCGATGCTGAACGCGCAAGGTGACATCAGCCATTATATTGGTATGCACCGCGACATCACCCAAGTGTACGAATCTGAAAAACGGGTGATTAACCAAAAGCTGCTGATTGAGTCGGTGATTAACTCTTCACCGATAGCAATGGTAGTTATCGACGACCAAGACCGCGTGATTTTGGACAACCACAATTACAAAGCCTTAGTGACGGACTTGGATAAGGGCGAACCTGCAAGTTATTTTTTGCAATTGTTACGCTTGGAAATGGGCGATTTATGGCAGCAAATCCAAAGCCAAGAGCAAGGCTTTAACAACCGCGAATTTAAAATAGAAGGCAAAGGCACACGCAAAACCCGTTGGTTTTCCTGTGCAGGCAATTGGTTTGTTGAAAACGAAGTCAATGCTGATGCGTTTTTTGAAAACGCTTCAAAACAGTATTTGATCCTGACCATCACTGACATCACCCGCCAACGCCGACAAATGGAAGCTTTGCACATCCAATCCTTAAAAACGCTGATGGCGGAAGACGAGCGCGTGCGCGGCATACGCGAAACTTTGCTGGGCGCGATGCACCAAATCCAAATGCCGATGAACCAAATTAGGGCGGCAGAACAATTGTTGCGGCACAAAGGTGACGAACAGCACCTAGGCTTGCTAAACAGCTTGCAACAAATCCAACAATCAGGGGAAGAAGCCATCACCACCATGCAAAACTGCATCCCCGAAATTTTCCAGACCGCCATTATTCCGGTCAATATCAACCAATTACTGCATGAGGTGCTATTGCTGAGTGAGCAGCGCATTTTAGGTTCAGGCATTACCGTGTATTGGCAGCCGTGGGCGGAATTGCCCAGCTTGTTGGGCAGTGAAACCCGCCTGAGAATTTTATTTAAGCAACTGGTTGATAATGCCATCGATGCGCTGAGTGCAATGGATACAGGCGAGCGACGGCTAAAAATCAGCACCAGCTCCGATACCGATTTGGTTTGTGTTGTGATTGAAGACAACGGCCCGGGTATCCCTTTGGAAAAACGCGCCAAAGTGTTTGAGCCGTTTTACACCACACGCCCATTTGGTGGCAACCAGTCGGGTATGGGTTTGGTGATGGCCAAAGAAATTATCAACCAACATAAGGGGTTTATCGACATAGACCCGGATTACCAAAATGGTTGCCGGATTAAAATTAGTTTTCCACTGCAAGGGCTTAGCGCAAGCGGAGACCACACATGCTAGAACGTACGGAATTGATCGAAGCTGAGCTGGACACCTTGTATTTGATTAGCCAAGTGTTGAACAGCTGGCACGATTTACATGCCAAACTAAAAGCCGTTTTGGAGATATTGCACAAACGTTCTGGGATGCGTTCGGGCATGATTACCCTGCGCGAAATTGAAAGCAAAAGCATGATCGTTAGCGTCGTGCATTCCAATAATGCCGATAAACTGACGGAATCGGTGGTCTACCAACCGGGTGAAGGCTTGATGGGGGCGATATTGGATGAAGGCTGCACGATAGTAGTGGAAAAAGTCGCTGATGAACCCCGATTTTTAGGCCGCTTAGGGCTTTATGATCCGCAATTGCCGTTTATTGGTGCGCCCATTTATGTTGAGGAAGGCGACACCATCGGCGTATTGGCTGCCCAGCCCGATAATAACCAGTTTTTGGGCGAACGGGCGCGGTTTATGGAAATGATCGCCAACTTGGTTGCGCAAAGCGTAAAAATGTTGCGTGTGATTGAGCGCAAACAACGGCATTTACAAAGCGAACGCGACCAACTAAAACAAGCCCTAATCAAGAACTACAGCTTTGAGCATATCATAGGACATACACCACCGATGATTAAGGTGTTTGACCTGATCCGCCAAGTGGCAAAATGGAACACGACGGTATTGATACGCGGTGAATCGGGAACCGGCAAAGAAGTGGTGGCAAACGCCATCCATTTTAACTCCGGCTGTGCCAGCGGCCCGTTCTTAAAACTCAATTGTGCGGCCTTGCCGGACACCTTATTGGAATCGGAATTGTTTGGGCATGAAAAAGGCGCGTTTAGTGGCGCGATCAGCCAACGCAAAGGCCGTTTTGAATTAGCTGACAACGGCACTTTATTTTTGGATGAAATCGGCGAAATCTCGGCCTCGTTTCAAGCCAAATTGCTGCGCGTGTTGCAAGAAGGCGAATTTGAGCGCGTAGGCGGCACACACACGATCAGGGTGAATGTACGCATCATCGCCGCCACCAACCGCAATTTAGAAGCTGAAGTCACCGAGGGCAAATTTCGGGAAGATTTGTACTACCGCTTGAACGTCATGCCCATTATTATGCCCGCGTTGCGTGACCGTATAGAAGACATCCCGCAGCTATCTGAGTTTTTGCTTGGCCGCATTTCCGCACAACAAGGCGGCAGGCCATTGGAGATTAAAGAAAGCGCGATCCGCATTTTGATGAAACACGATTGGCCCGGCAACGTGCGTGAATTGGCCAACCGTCTGGAACGTGCGGCAATTATGAGCCAAAATGGCATTATTGACCGTGATGTGATGGTTAGCACAGGTTTGGAAGATGAAATTGGCAGCACTCTACCGAACAAGCCGTCTAAAACACTTGCGATTGATTTTAACGACGAAACGATGGATGACCGTGAACGCGTCATCGCCGCATTAGAACAAAGCGGTTGGGTACAGGCGAAAGCCGCGCGTTTGCTGAACATGACCCCAAGGCAAATCGCTTATCGCATATTGACGTTAGGGATTACGATGAAGCAAATTTAAGAGGATGCGGGCATAATCTATGCCTAAGGCTGGCGGCTGGTATAAGGGTTTTTCTTATGCTGGCCGTTTTTGTTTGCGTGGATTGAAAGGTTTTTCGCGTGTGTGGGTGTTAGACGGTTATTATCGATAGGGGAGGGGAAGCTTTTAGCCAAACCCTCTTCGCCTGAAGAGGGCTTATTGGCAAAACACTTACGATTCATCAAATCCGCTCGCCTATCGCCATATAACTGCACACCATATTGGCTTGCTCAAAGTAATAAGGTGAGTCATTGGCGGCATTTTCCAATGAAATGCCAATTAAGTCTAAACCGTCAGCGGTGCCGTTAGGGATGTACTCGACAGCCCAAGACACAACTGTAGCACTTGAGTTATCCATATCGTCGGTGGAATAAATGTTGACGGTAATACTGGGCCTTTGGGCAAAAACCGGCACAGTCGCCCATAAAATGCGCAGATGCCCGTTACCTTCTGCTGATGCCATCGGTTCTATTCCGCTGACGATTTGAGTGTCGCTGATGTTGATGATTTGTTGGCTCATGGCAGATGCTCCGGTTGCTGAAATTAAAAAACGAGGGTGTTGGCTTGTTAGGCACATAGTAGTATAGATTTTCAAGCCACCAAGGTAATTTCACACAGTTTAGCGAGGCTATTGCAAATTAAGCTTAAAGCTTTGGCACAGCGAGGAAATCCTAAGCATAATAACCGCATAAAAGTTAGGATTTGGCTATAATGCCCTGACCATTTCCTAAAATCAGGTAAGCAATAATGACTATAACAACTAGAACACTCTCAACATTGCAACACTTTATTGAAACTAAAATCAGCCAGCTGAAAGACAGCAGCCACTATCAGGAAATCCAGGCCATGCCCCGCAACAAGCGTTGGGGCGTTTGGGCAGGGCTATTTTTATTGTCGCAATTGCTGGTTTTTGGCTCTTTATATCTGATTTTTGGAAGAGTTGTCGTTATTGGCTTTTTTGCCAGCATATTAGCGGGTTTGGCAACTGGGGTAGGGGCGTTGCCCGCCTTGTTTTTTAAAGACATTTCACGCAATTTGTTTAACAGTTTGCTCGGGGCTGCGGCGGGGGTGATGTTGGCGGCAACCGCTTTTTCGTTGTTGGTCCCTGGCTTGTCTTTTGGCAATGCCATTTGGCCCGGCAAAGGCATCTACATAGTGTCTTTAGGCATGTTGATGGGCGCGGTGTTTTTGCACTATGCCGACCGCCAATTGCCGCATGTACATTTTGATGCCATATCCGATGTGCAATTAGTGTCATTAAAAAAAGTCTGGCTGTTTATTATCGCGATCACCATCCACAATTTTCCCGAAGGCATGTCGGTAGGTGTTAGTTTTGGCTCGGGCGAAATGAAAAACGGTGTGGTGCTGGCAATTGCCATTGCCTTGCAGAATATACCCGAAGGTTTGGCGGTGGCCTTGCCGTTAGTGGGTTTGGGTTATAACAAATGGCGAGCAGTCGGCATAGCGACACTGACAGGCTTGGTCGAACCCATAGGCGGTTTGCTGGGCATCACTATGGTGACGGTGTTCCAACCAATTTTACCTATTGCAATGGGCTTTGCCGCAGGGGCCATGTTATTTGTCATCAGCGAAGAAATTATCCCTGAAACCCATGCCAACGGACGGTCTCGCTATGCCACATTTGCGCTGATGGCAGGGTTTATCGTGATGATGGTTTTGGATAATTTGCTGGGCTAATACTGTACACAAGGATTAGGATGGAGACCCTCGCAAATTACGCACAACTTTACTTAAGCACTGATTTTTCGGCGTTATTGGGCAAAACCATCCAACAGCTTTATAGCGGTCAGTTTGCCACTGCCAGCACCAGCTTTGCGATGATCGTGGCGGCAGAAATGGGCGACAAAAGCCAACTCGTGTGCATGACTTTAGCCGCTAGACATCGGCCTATCCCCGTGCTATTGGGTGCAGTGGCGGCCTTTGCCGTGTTAAACACCTTGGCGGTGGTTTTTGGCGTTGCCATAGCCAACTGGCTGCCTGATTTCGTGGTGGCAGGGGTCGTCGCGTTGTTGTTTGCGGTGTTTGGTATCCAGGCTTTACGCACCCAAGAGCCAGAAGATGATGAGGTGATTGCCGAAAAAACGGGGCATGGCCTATTTTTCACCACGTTTTTGTTGATTACTGTTGCGGAATTTGGTGACAAAACCCAGTTGGCGGTCGTTGCCCTTAGCAGTACGGCATTACCCTTAGCAGTCTGGTTAGGGGCTACCGCAGCTTTAGCCACGACGACTGCCTTAGGGGTGTTGGCTGGACGGACCTTGCTGCAAAAATTGTCTTTGCTTTGGCTGCATCGTGGTAGTGGCTTATTGTTTTTGCTGTTGTCGGCTTTTGCGGGCTATAGGGCTGTCAGTGCTTATGCCGGAAGTTTAGTTACAAATTGACCGCTGTTATCGGTAAAGTATAGAATCAGCCGCTGATTTGGGTGCTTTGGTAAGCCCCCTTATCTCCGTTAGCAACACTAGCGGCGGCGGACAGTCTTCAACGTCAGTTTTCATAGAACCACCTCAATGTGAAAGCGGGCGCAATTATTTTAACTGAGGTGATTTTTTTGGAGATTTACAATGGATAAACTAACAGCGCTTTCTGTCAGTATTTGCGTTTTGTCGGGCGTGGCAACATTTTTGGCAGTAGGGCCTTTAAGCGGCTTCTTTTTTATCTGGGCAGCGACTATTGCAT
>JABFST010000206.1 GCA_013140465.1 Methylococcaceae bacterium | reverse complement strand
CCCAGCCTGGATAAAAGCCATGCTCAACGAGGGATATGCAGGGGCAAGATTTGTCAACACCGTGGTCGAAAACCTATGGGGCTGGCAGGTCACCGTCCCAGAAGTGGTGGACGCGGCAAAATGGCAAGAAGTGTATGAAACCTATGTGCAGGACAAATATAAGCTGGAGATAAAGCAACAATTCCGCAAAGCCAATAACTTACTGGCCTATCAGGCACTTGTAGACCGCATGTTGGTCGCCGTCAAAAAAGGCTATTGGCACGCCGCCCCCGAGGTTGTCAAACACTTGGAAAAAGAAAATGCCGAGGTGATTAAAGAAGCAGGTGTGGCCTGTACTGCGGACAGTTGCAGCGACCCCAAATTGCCCGAACTAAAAGCCGCCCAAGAACCCGCGCCGACCTCGACAGCAACGGCAAAACCAACGGTAACACCGCCCGCTAACGCCAACGCGCCAGCCCAGCAACCTAGCCAAACCCAAGCCCAACCCGCGAAACCGCAGACGGTACAAGGTTATGAAATGCAGCAAAAACAAACCACAGACACCACCAAAACCAGCAAACAAAGCCTGGATTTAAGCCTGTTGGCATTGTTAGGGCTGATGTTAGGCATGTTTGGCTTAGGCTTTTTTAAGCCGCAAAAACGTTCAGCTAAGCTTCGGGTTATGTAAAACCTCTGGGGTGGGGATGTAAGTTCACTATCGTTCCCACGCTCTGCGTGGGAATGCAGCCCCAGACGCTCCAGCGTCTTCTAGCTTGTGGTCTTGTCTGTGCGCAACGCTGGAGCGTTGCGGGATGAATTCCCACGCAGAGCGTGGGAACTATAAAAAAGTGTGCATAGTTATACACAAGTCCTTCGCTCTAGCAGCGATGCTAGCACCGATGACCGTAAAGCTTGCCTATCGCTAGGGAAGCGCCAACCAGAGTGACGGCTAGGCTTAGCGTCCGGTGAGAGGGTACTTGTGTATAACTATGGGCATTGTAATACCTTAAAACGGTTACAGAAACTTTTAACGACGGCGGGCAAAAGCCTGACGATACCTAATAGGATTCATTATGAAAACGACTGATTGCAACACACTATTTGGCGGCCTAGCTCTAGGCTTATTCCCGATGCTAGCCAACGCCCACAGCATGGCGATCCACACCGCTGATTGGGCGGGTGGGTTTTTGCACCCGTTACAAGGCATGGATCATATTGTTGCGATGGTCGCCGTGGGGTTTTGGGCGGCTTATGGCACACGCAACTATTGGCTATTGCCGCTGACTTTTGTGGCGGTGATGGGGCTAGGCGGATGGCTGGCAATATTGGGCTATCAGGTGTCGGGGGTGGAAGCGTGGGTTCTGTTATCGGCCGTGGCATTAACCGTGCTGGCCGCAAAAAACATCTGCTTTAGCATGAAAATCAATAGTCTGATTGTAGCCTTTTTTGCTTTTTTTCATGGTCTTGCGCATGGCTACGAAGTGGCGGGGTCGGCGGATTTTGGCTCATATAGCCTAGGTTTTTTAACCGCCACCTTACTTTTGCATGGCTTGGGTATCCTGATGACGGTAGTGATGCAAACACTGAAAAGAATCCCTGTTTAGATTGCCTTTAACCGATGCGCGTAGTGTGTCGGGTGAACTAGCGATAGCGTCACTTAACGCGGCTGTTGGATTTTCCACAGTCGCAACTACGAAACTTAAATCAATTATAAAACCTATTTAGGAGGAAAAAATGAAAAAAATCATCTCAATGTTGGTGATGGCGATCATGGTTGTCAGTTTGTCTGGTTGCATTGATGACCAAGATGGTAGCGGCGGTAAATTGCCCACTAAACAATTGAATGGCTAAGCATTTAGCCGTCATTCAGATAAACCCTAGTCTTTAAGGCCGGGGATTTTTTTAATTTGGCCCCGTTTCCGTGGGTAGTAGACGCGGGAACGGGCGCCACTTTTTTATTCATTAATAATAATAAGCCGAGCAAGAATTGCAAGCTGTATTGGCCGAGTTCAGCCATTTAAAAGACCTGATTTAACCAACGTCCCCTCGTGTTTAGCTGTTTTCCGACCGATGCCGTGTAGTGCGTCGGATGGGCGGTGTTCCGCCCACTACAAGTAAAGCGTCGTTTACGTTTTGCCACTACCCAAGCTTTATAACCCCCCACTGTTTTTTTAGGAATAAATGTATGCAAATAGTAAAAAAAATGCTGTTGTCTTTGTTGGTTGCGTTGGCAATGACGGTTTCTTTTAACGTGTCGGCAGCGGAAAAAACCATAAAACCTGCCGAAGCCATTGAAATTGCCTTGGCTAAAGTACAAGTGGTCATTGATGCGGTAAAAGCAGGTTCTAGTGTCGATGACGTGAATAAGCTGATTCGTGATGCGATGGATGCGACAGGTGAAATCTATTCCAACTATAAAACCGACAAAGCACGCGACACCGCAATTATTCACTTAAGGGCCATCCGCACCAAAGTAAAAGAAGGCAAAACTGCCGAAGTGGAAGAAGCGTTGCAAAACGCCCTTAAAGAAATAGATAACTTAAAAAGCATCATTTAATAGATGCGTCCGTCGTCAGTTTGCACGCGCAAACTGACAGCGGCACTATCGAGGGAGGGACAGGTAATGATAGAGCAACATGGCACTTTGTCGAAAACCTTAGTGCGTACCCAAGCGGCCTTGGCATTGTTTGTTTTGCTATGGCTAGGCGGCTTGGATTTCTTTTTTCCCAGTCATTTTAGTTTACAAGCAGGTGTGCATGGCCTGAGCACCATTTCGGCGATGGTGGCCGCCACTTTTTTAACCCATCGCGCGTATCACTTGATCCGTGGCGTGCATATCAATATGCGCAGCTTGCGCTATTGGGCTTTGGCGGCAACCGTGCTGAATTTCTTCGGCGCAGTCAGCGGCAACTGGGTGTATATGCGCTATCGCGGTGAAGGCGGGGCAAAAGACTGGATCTTGGCACATGCCCCCAGCTTCCATAACGTGATGATGGAGTTTAAGGAGTTTGTGTCCTTATTTCCATTTCCGTTGATGTTGGCAGTGACGTTTGTATTGTTTTATTACGGTGATGCCTTGGCGACACGCCGCGATTTGCTGAGTTTTGTCGGTTTGTTGATGTTAATCGCATGGCTGTTTTTGCTGTTAGGGTTTGTGTCGGGCCTAACGCTCGCCAAACTACATTTTTTATAGGAGAGGCTGATGAACAATATACCCGTTTATTCCGGCCCCATTATTGCGGCTACCTTAGCGCCGTTGTTGGGGTTTTACACCCTAATGGTCACGCACCATGTTTCGCGGATCTCTAAACCCTTGGAGCAATTAATACATTCTTATGGACACTGGATTCCAGGTTCTTTAGGCAGCGGCCCCTTAGGCAGCACAGGTTCTTATTCCGGCAAAGAAGCCTTGGCGTTATTGGTTTGGCTCGTCAGTTGGGCGGTTTTTCATAGCCTGTGGCGCAAACAAGATTTGTCAGTTGAGGCGTGGTTGCCGATTTTTTCAGGCGGCTTAGTGATTGTTTCATTGGGGTTTATCCATCCGGTGGTTGATCCTGTTATTGGCCTTATCCGCGATATGTTGGGGGTTTAAGGCTATGCGCATAAGCAAAATCAGTGCGGTGTTGGCGGCGGTCATCCTATCGTCAGCAAGTACTTACAGTGTTGCCGAAGGCAAATTGATGGAGGTCATCCCTAAAGACAACAGCGTCGTCAAAACCTTTGACAATAAAGTCAGCCTGGCGTTTTCAGGCAATGTCAGCGAACGTACGCCGACCCTGGTCGTGGTTGATGGCGCGGGGACGCGCGTAGACCGACAAGACGCAAGCCTCACCTTAGGCAGCCGCAGCGTATTAAGCGCAAGCACGCGCCCGCTAGCACCGGGCCGTTATGTCATCCGTTACCGTGTCGTCACCGAAGATGGCCTCATCGTCAGCGGCATCAGCCGCTTTGAAATTAAGGTGTAAAACCATGCAAAACCTAATCAAGATCATGCTGTTGTGGTGGCTGTCGGGTTCGGTCATGGCATCTGTGCCGCTGGCACCGAGGATGGGAGTCAATGGCAAAATCGATATGTTTGGCTGTATGCAGAGCAACGACTATTACATCGCCAATTTTGCCGTTTATCCGCTTAGCCAGCTTAAAGACAGTAAAACCCCGATAGTACCGTATTGCCAAGACATGCCGTTTACGGGCATGAGCCAACTCAGCCTCGATTTGCTAGACCGTGATGTGCGCAAAAAAACTGTCTGGCTAAAAGTGTTTGACCGCCACAACACCGTGGTCGCCCAAACACAACCCAGCATCAACAAACAAGGCGTGCTGACTACCACCGTCAATTTTAGCGGCCAAGGCCAATACGATGTGGTGTTGTATGTCGAAGACCCGGATTTAAATACCGACCCTCAAACCACCGCCTTGCATATCCCGCTGGCAGTGGCGCTGATAACCCCAGGCCCCAGCGCAAGTGCCGGGCAATGGTTATGGGTAGTGGGCGGCATCGCCTTTATCGCCCTGAGTGTGGGCTTAATAACCAGCAGTATCAATAAAACCAAGCAAGCGGCATAAGCCGACTGGCACTCATAAAAGAAGGATAACAAAGGTGAACAAACGTTTATGTACCGTACTCTTGCTAGCCAGCACGCCTGTGTGGGCAGCCGAAGGGGTGACAGGCATCGCCTTGGCGGGTGATTTTGACCAAACCATCGCATCTGTGCAAGCCGCCCTAGAGGCCAGTAACGCCAAAGACAGCAACGCTTGCCAGCAACAACTCAAACACGCCAAACAGCAACTGAAAATATTGGTTGGGGATTTTTCTGATATGGCATCGCGTGATGACACCATGGGGATGCAACTCGACAAAGCCATGCGCCAGTTTAAAAACGCCCCGGCTTTTTGCGCCCCCGAGAACCAGGCCAACAGCGGCGCAATCTTACAAGCCCTGCTTGAAAAACTGACCCGCTTTAGCAAAAGCATACGGCGTAATTAACACCAAGACCTTAGCGCACAGGCCACTCTGATGAACCCTACTATTAACACCCTAAAAATGCTTGCTGGCGGCATCATCCTTATCGCCAGTACCTTTACACCGACCGCCCACGCCGAATACACGCCCGGCTTGGGAGAAATTATGGCGCAAACCGCCGCCCGGCACATCAAGTTATGGTACGCCGGGCTAGCCGAAAACTGGCAGCTTGCCGCTTATGAAATCGACGAACTGAAAGAAGGCTTTGCCGATGCGGGCCACTATCACCCCAGCCATAAGCAGATTAAACAAAAACTGCCGGAGTTGCTGGCAGGTTATATGGATGCGCCAATGGCGCAGTTGGTTTTAGCGATAGACCAGCGCAATGTGGACGGTTTTAAAAAAGCTTACGACACCCTGACCACAGCCTGTAACGCTTGTCATATAGCCACCGAGTTTGGTTTTAACCAAGTGCAACGGCCTAACTTTAACCCGTTTGCCAATCAGGCGTTTGTGCCTAATCCCGGGCAAAAATAAAGACCATGTGCAAATATCATCATAAGATTGCTGTTGGCATAGCGATGGTTCTAGGCTGTTCCAGCCTTGCCGTGCATGCTGCCGACCAAAAAACCAAGAGCGAAGAAAATATTGTCGTATTACCTAATATGGAAGTGCTTGCCGAACCGGAAACCATTTCCCGGTCGGTTGGCTCAGGCACCAGCCTTAGCGCAACCGCCTTATTTGCCAGCCATGCCGCTAACGTCAACGAGGTATTACGCAAAGTCCCCGGCGTTTATGTGCGCGATGAAGAAGGCTTGGGCATACGCCCCAATATCGGTATTCGTGGCATGAACCCGTTCCGGTCAACAAAAGTGTTGTTTTTAGAAGATGGTTTGCCCTTAAACTTTGCCCCCTATGGCGATAATGATATTTACTATCACCCGCCCGTCGAACGCTATGACCGCATCGAGGTCATGAAGGGCGCAGAGCTGACCCAATACGGCCCACAAACGCTGGGCGGTGCGGTGAACTACATCACCCCCGCGCCACCCGGCAAAATGGGCGGCTATGCCAGTTTTACCGGCGGTACGCGGGATTATTTGTTCGGCCATTTGC
>JABFST010000146.1 GCA_013140465.1 Methylococcaceae bacterium | reverse complement strand
GATATGGTCGATCAGCGTATCGGCACTGATGTTTGCACGTTTGGAAAACACGCCTTCTGCGCCAAAGTCCATTTGTAAATAAACGTGTTGCTCAGGTTGGGCAATAGAAGTGATTTCACAGCTAATCGGCAACACCTGCATTTTTTGAAACTCCATTGCCCTAGGGTCGGAATTGCCCGACGAAAACGAAAACCCGGTCGGCGTTTGGCTGTGTTTTACCGAGCCTACTGTTGCGGTTAGCGTGTGGCTAGCATTATTAGGTTCGTTTATCGCCATCGGATAACCCCAACCCACCAAGTTTTTTGCGACTTGCGTGGCAGTCGCTTCGGGGTTGCCAGAATCCGTGGCCTCTACCTTCACTTTAATCTGTTTGACCAAAGCGGCGTTAAATGGCGCTTGGGGTTTTTCGGGGCTCAGCGTACAGGCACTTAAGGCAAAGACGGCGGCAAAAACGGCGTAATTAGGTGAAATCATAAGGTGTCCAATGCGTTCGAGACAAGTTAGTCGATTGTAAATTATTCACATCAATCCACTATACGTCATCTAACTCATGAGTTAGATGACGCATTGTGAAAAAGTACCCCAGAACAAATAATCGTCACCAGCCAGCTACTTGGCAAAGGCAAATTCACTTTCTGGGAGACCTGACATGAGTAATCATTTAGAAAAAACAGCTATAGCACGCAGTGTACAGCTACTATCGGCAATCGGTATAGCCTCTTTAAGTATAGGTTTTGCGCCGACCGCACAAGCAGGTGCTACGTTTAAAATTGACGATACCAAATGGGTAAGCGTAGGCGCAGGTTTGCGTACCAGTTTTCAATCCGCCGAAAGCGCAGCGGGCGTAAGCGGCAACAAATGGAGCAATGATTTTGCCTTGGACAATATCCGTTTATACCTAAATGGGCAAGTCCATAAATACATTAAAGTAGAGTTTAACACCGATTGCCAAACTTGCAGTAACGGCGGTGAGGTGCGGGTGTTGGACGCTATCGGCAAATTTGAATACAACAACTACCTCAACTTATGGGTAGGCCGTATGTTGGTCCCTGCGGAACGTCGGGAAATGAACGGGCCTTTTTACAGTGCCAACTACAATATTTTTAGCTCAGGCACACCGTTTGAGCCTTCTGACTTTAACCTGACTATTAAATCCGACGGCACGTCTGCGGGTTCTTATGGTCGTGACGACGGTGCGACCTTCTGGGGTGCGGCGTTTGATGGTCGCTTGCAATACGCGTTCGGTTTTTTCCGTGGCTTACGCGGTGGCGCCAACGTTGATGACAATATCATGTACGGGCAACGTGTCGCCTACAACTTTTTGGATGTCGAGAAAAACCCTGGCTACTACACCTCAGGTACTTATTACGGCAAAGGCGGCGATATTTTAACAGTCGGCGTTTCTAACCAATATCAAGAAGATGGCGCTGGCACGGCGCTGGATCCAGGTAATTTCCGTGGCACCGCAGTCGATGTGTTGTTTGAAAAAGTCTTACCCGGCAGCGGCGTAGTCACCGTGAATGGCGAGTACAAAAACTACGGCATCACCGATGGTTATAGCCAAGCTTCACGCAATGCAGGCGGCGGTTTTACCATGTTTGAAGGCAACGCCTACGATGTCAGCGGCATGTACTTATTTCCGCAAAAAATCGGCATCGGCCAAATCCAACCTTATGTCCGCTACGTCAACGTTTTGCCTGACAACAGCACCAACCGCAACACCTATGAAGGTGGTGTGAACTACATCATCGACGGTCACAATGCCCGCGTTTCTTTAAGCTGGGAATACGGCGACCTGATGACCAAAGGTCTTAACTATTCATCTACCGCCACTGGCGACCATACCAATGCCGTCAAACTCGGCTTTCAATGGCAAATTTAATTTGATTCTTTAAAGGGCTTATACCATGAAAAAAATCTCCACTACATTAAGAAAACTAGGTTTAGTGACTGCATTGGCGGCATTGACCTTTACCGCTGGCACTGCCCGCGCTGCTGAAGACACTATTAAAGTCGGCGTGTTGCACTCATTGTCAGGCACGATGGCGATCAGTGAAACCACACTGAAAGACACCATGCTGATGCTGATTGACGAGCAGAACAAAAAAGGCGGTTTGTTGGGCAAAAAACTCGAAGCCGTGGTAGTTGACCCTGCGTCTAACTGGCCATTATTTGCCGAAAAAGCGCGTGAATTGCTGACTAAAGACAAAGTATCCGCTATTTTTGGTTGCTGGACATCAGTATCACGCAAATCCGTGTTACCCGTTATTGAAGAACTGAATGGCTTGCTGTTTTACCCCGTGCAATACGAAGGTGAAGAATCCTCCAAAAACGTGTTTTACACCGGGGCTGCGCCTAACCAACAAGCGATTCCTGCGGTTGATTATTTGATGAATGACCTGAAAGTCAAACGTTGGGTATTGGCGGGTACTGACTATGTATACCCACGCACCACCAACAAAATTTTGGAAGCCTACTTAAAAGCAAAAGGCGTTTCCAAAAAAGACATCATGATTAACTACACGCCATTTGGTCATTCTGATTGGCAAAGCATTGTTGCTGACATCAAAAAATTTGGTTCAGCAGGTAAGAAAACCGCCGTGGTTTCTACCATTAACGGTGATGCCAACGTGCCGTTCTACAAAGAATTGGGCAACCAAGGCATCTCTGCTGAAAAAATCCCGGTTATCGCCTTCTCAGTGGGCGAAGAAGAATTGTCAGGTATGGACACCAAACCCTTGGTCGGTCACTTAGCGGCATGGAACTACTTCATGAGCATAGACACCACCAAAAACGCCGCGTTTATCAAACAATGGCATGACTATATCAAAAACCCCAAACGCGTCACCAACGATCCTATGGAAGCGCATTATATCGGCTTCAACATGTGGGTTAAGGCCGTCGAAAAAGCGGGTAGCTTCGCGCCTGATGCCGTACAAAAAGCCATTATCGGTGTCGAATTCCCCAACTTGACAGGCGGCACTTCCAAAATGTTGCCTAACCATCACATCAGCAAACCGGTATTGATTGGCGAAATTCAAGATGACGGTCAATTACAAACCGTTTGGCAAACCAACACCTTGGTTGATGGTGATGCTTGGTCTGATTTCTTACCCGAAAGCAAACCTATTATTGCTGATTGGACGTCGCCTATTAACTGCGGCAACTTCAGCACCAAAACCAAAAAATGTTCTGGTCAAAACTTCAAATAAGCTGGATTGTCGGGTTACGCTAAGCTAACCCGACCAACACAGCTTCAAATTAGCAACGTAGGTCGGGTTAGACCCGTAGGCCGGAATAAGGCAGTTTGAACGCAAGTGAAAACTGCCGTTTCCGGCACGCCGCACCCACGGTTTGCCGGAAACGCCGCCTTTCGCATACGCTCAAGGCCGCTTATTCCAGCCTACAAGACTACAGGGCTACAAAGCTTAACGCGTGCAATGCGCGTTGTCTCTAACCCCCAAGCGCACACTTGGGGGTTAGAAATTCCCACTAGTCACTTGGAGATATTATGAAAGCGAATTCACGCCACTGGCCTATAGGGCTGTTACTAGCATTGTTCCTGATGCTACCTACCTTAAGTATCGGTCAAGAAGAAGATGCTTTTGCAGCCGCACTCACCCAACTTAAAACCGCATCCACCTCAAATCGGGGGCTAGCCATACAACTTGTGGCAGCCGTCAAACAGCCACAAGCGGTGGTCGTGTTGCAAGCCTTGTTGGATGGACGCTTGTTAAAACTAAAAAGCACCGACCAGATGGTTATCGGTACAGAAACTGAAACCGGTTATCAACTGAGTGATGCTTTAACTGCCAAAGATTTAGGTGCTGTCGAGAAAGACGCCACCCAAAAGATCACCCTCACCAATAGCTTACGCAGCCAATTACGCAAAATCATCGGGCAACGCCAGCTCAATGATACCGATGCCAATGTGCGCTTAGAGGCCGTCAACGCGATGGCAAAAGCCGTCGATGAAGAAAGTCTGGCCTTGTTACAAACTCAGCTCAACACCGAAAACGACGAGCGCGTACAAAAAGCCATTAAAATCATCTTAGGGCTAGAACAACTCAATAGCCCCGATAAAGCCAAACGCTTGGAAGCCATTGGCCTATTAAAAGAACACGCCAACCAAAATGTGGTCAACCGCTTAAATGGATTGCTGGAAAAGGATGACCAAGGCCAATACTTAGAAACTGACAGCGACGTGCGCAACACCGCCAAAACCGCTTTGGTCAGCATAAATTCCGATTTACAGCTTTATGCCGGGGTTGAAACCCTGTTTTTTGGCCTAAGTTTAGGCGCGGTATTGGTGTTGTCCGCGATCGGCCTAGCCATCACTTTCGGGGTGATGGGGGTCATCAATATGGCGCATGGCGAATTGATGATGCTGGGCGCGTACACCACTTATGTCACCCAACAACTCATGCCTAACCATTTGGGCTTATCTATCGTCGTCGCCATCCCCGCCGCTTTTATTATTTCAGGGCTGGCCGGGATTATCATCGAGCGTGGCATCATCCGCTTTTTATACGGCAGACCACTGGAAACCCTGCTCGCCACCTTTGGCGTGAGTTTGTTTTTACAGCAAACCGTGCGCTCCATATTCTCGCCGCTAAACCGCAGTGTCACGACCCCCGAATGGATGAGTGGCGCATTGCAAATCAACGACTTTTTAGCGCTGACCTGGAACCGCTTTTACATCTTGGTGTTTTGCTTACTGGTGTTCTTATTATTGCTGCAAATCCTTAAACGTACCCGCTTAGGCTTGGAAGTCCGCGCTGTTGCCCAAAACCGCCCGATGGCAAAAGCGATGGGCGTACCGACCGGGCGGGTTGATGCCTTAACCTTTGGTTTAGGTTCAGGCATCGCTGGCGTCGCGGGTGTCGCCTTAAGCCAAATCACCAATGTTGGCCCTAATTTAGGCCAAGCCTATATCGTCGATTCGTTTATGGTCGTGGTGTTTGGTGGGGTCGGCAATTTATGGGGCACGCTGGTCGCAGGATTTTCCTTAGGCATCGCCAATAAATTGCTGGAACCTTATGCGG
The DNA here is from genome assembly GCA_013140465.1 of Methylococcaceae bacterium. Classification (GTDB taxonomy): domain Bacteria; phylum Pseudomonadota; class Gammaproteobacteria; order Methylococcales; family Methylomonadaceae; genus Methylobacter_C. The sequence goes on along the minus strand of JABFST010000146.1, from coordinate 1,017 downwards.
GTGCGGTATTGGCCAAAATTTTGGTGCTGGTCTTTATCATCTTATTTATACAAAAACGTCCGCGCGGATTATTCCCGCAACAAGGCCGTGCGGTGGAGGGGTAACATGACACTGGCAAACGCTTTTAAAAACGATAAGGTGATGGCTTCGGTCATGGCCTTATTAGCGGCAATCACGGTGTTGATTCCCCTTTGTAACTGGGTATTTCCAGTGGGTTCGCCATTGTATTTTTCCGCCTACACCGTTTCGGTGTTGGGCAAATACCTCAGCTTTGCTTTACTGGGCATGTCTTTGGATTTGGTGTGGGGATATTGCGGTATTCTGGCTTTGGGGCATGGGGCGTTTTTTGCCTTGGGCGCTTATGCGATGGGCATGTATTTAATGCGCCAAATCGGTAATCGCGGTGTTTATGGCAATGCCGAATTGCCCGATTTTATGGTGTTTTTGGATTGGAAAGAATTGCCTTGGTATTGGTACGGCTTCGACCAATTCTGGTTTGCCGCTTTAATGGTGTTGCTCATACCCGGCGTGTTGGCGTATGTGTTTGGGTGGTTGGCGTTTCGCTCGCGGGTAACGGGCGTGTACTTGTCGATTATTACCCAAGCCCTGACTTATGCGTTATTGCTGGCTTTTTTCCGTAATGAAATGGGTTTTGGCGGTAACAATGGCTTAACCGATTTTAAAGAAATCATTGGTTTTAACATCCAATCCGATAATGTCCGTGCTGCCTTGTTGATGATGACGGGCCTTACCCTCATCGGTGCTTATTTTGTCAGCCGCTGGATTACCTTAAGCAAGCTGGGGCGGGTCGTCACTGCGATCCGCGACCACGAGATGCGCGTGCGCTTTTTAGGTTATCGGGTGGAAATGTTCAAATTATGGGTGTTTGTGTTTGCCGCTATGTTGGCAGGTTTGGCAGGGGCTTTGTATGTGCCGCAAGTCGGCATCATCAACCCCAGTGAATTTTCGCCGTTAAACTCGCTGGAAATAGTGATTTGGGTGGCGATAGGTGGACGC